>CAMASU010000081.1 GCA_945861105.1 Synechococcus sp. UW140 | reverse complement strand
ACGGTGGCCGCTGCAGCCATGGCCATGGGCTGGCTGTCACGGGCCTGGGCCGGGGTGGGGGCCACCAGCTGACTGGCCAGGGCCACCAGCAGGCAGGCCAGGCAGACGGCCGAACTGATCAGGATGTCGCGCATGGGGGAGGAACGGGCCCTGGGTGGCATTGTGTCAGCCGCCGGCGAGGTCGCGCAGCCGTTGCTCGAGACGGTCGATGCGCCCCCGCAGCTCATCAACCTCCCGCTGGCGGGCCAGGCCCAGGTCGCCAAGAAAGTTCTCGACGTTGCGTTCCAGCAGCTTTTCGGCCTGCCGTTCGGCCTCGGGATTGTCACCCCGCAGGGCCCCCATCACATCGTCGACCAGGGCTGTGGCCTGGGCCGGATCGAGGCGACCGCTCAACACCCATTCCTGGGTGACGCCCCGCAGCCGATCGGCCACCAGGCTGGTGGTGCTCAGACCGCGGAGCAGCAGCTGCTGCAGGGGATTGCTGGAATCCATCGCCGATGACCGTTCCAGGCCGGTCTAGCGGCGGCGATGGGCCACGACCAGGTGACGGCCGGATTCCAACACCAGCCAGCCCTCCTCCCGCAGCTGGCCCAGCAGGCGGGTGATGGTGACGCGGGTGCTGCCGAGGGCGTTGGCCAGGTCCTGGTGGGTGAGGCGAACGCCGATGCGCACGCCGGCCTCGACGGGTTGGCCGTAGTCGGCGGCCAGCAGCTCGAGGAAGGCGCGCAGACGCTCCTCGACGCGCCGCAGGCCCATCAGTGCCAGCAGGGCTTCGGCCTGGCGGTAGCGGCGGGCCAGGGCCTGCAGCAGCAGGGACGACAGCTGCGGATCGCCGATGATCTCGTCCCAGCGCAGGCAGAGCAGATCGCTGGCGGTGAGGGTGATGGCGTCGTAGGGATCCACGGCGCTGAGGGGCCGTCCGAAGGGTTCGTTGGGACCGGCCAGGCCCAGCAGGGCCTCGTCACCGCTCATCTGGCAGGTGGAGAGGCGCACCATCCCCCGCACCACCAGCCACACGTGGTCGCTGAGCAGGGGCACCGGACTGCCGGCGGCCAGGTGGATGAGGGATCGGCTGCGAAAGGTAGTCTCGAGCTGCTCCAGCCAGCCGGCGGCCTCGGGAGACGCGAAGGAGTGCGGGGAGGCGACCATGCCGGTGAGGGGCTGACGACGGCCGGAATGTATGCCTCCGCACCAGGTCTCTGCGCTAAGAATCGGGAGACAAGCTCTTAAGAATTGGTTAATGCCCGTGCTGGCGGGGGCCGCCGCCGGCTTCAGCCTCACCCCGTGGGGGCTGCCGCCGCTGCTGTGGCTGGCGCTGGTGCCCCTCTGGAGCTTCGGGCCGCGCCAGGCGGCCCTCTGGGGTGGCAGCGCCGTGCTGGTGAGCCACGGCTGGCTGCTGTGGCTCCATCCCCTCACCTGGCTGGGGGTGCCGGCCCCCCTGAGCCTGCCGCTGGTGGTGCTGATCCTGCTGATCTGCAGCGGCCTCGGTGCGGCCCTGGTGGCCCTCTGGAGCTGCCTGCTGCTGGTTCTGGATGGCCGTCGCTGGCAGACGGCCCTGCTGGCGGCGGCCCTCTGGGCCCTGGCGGAACCGTGGCTGGCCACCAGCCCGTTGTTCTGGGTGGGGCTGGCGGTGGCCCCCCTGCCCCACGACCGGCCCCTGGCGGGCCTGGCGGCCCTGGGGGGTGGCGGCCTGGTGACCCTGGTGCAGCTGCTGCTGAGCTGGCTGCTGGCCCGGCGCCAGTGGGGGGCGCTGCTGGCGCTGCTGCTGCTGGGCCATGGCCTCGGCGCCGCCGCCCTGGCCCTGGCCGCCGCCGACGGGTCCGGCGGCGCCCCCCTGGAGGTGCTGGCGGTGCAGCCGGCCCAGGCCACCCGCCGCAAGTTCGAAGCTGCCAGCCAGCTGCAGCTCCAGGGTCTGCTGCAACGGGCCCGGCGGCGGGCCGCCGCGCTGACGCCATCGCCGCTGCTGCTGCTGCCCGAAGGCACCCTGCCGCTGGAGGACCGACCCGCCGGCGCACCGGCGGTGGACCTGCTGGCGGGTGGTTTCCGGCGGCAGGGGGAGGCGGAACGCAGCAGCGTGCTGTGGCTGCCGGCCGGGGCGGAGGCGCCCCGGGCCTGGGTCGACAAGCACCGGCTGGTGCCCCTCGGCGAGTGGGTCCCCCTGGCCGATCGCATCCCCTGGGGGGGCCTGTCGGCGGTGGGTGGACTGCAGCCGGGGCCCGCCGACCGGCGGTTGCCCCTGCCCCTGCCGGCGGGCGATGCCGCCGTGGCCATCTGTTATGAGCTGGCCGATGGCCGGGCCCTGGCCCGGGCCGTGGCCGATGGGGCCGGCTGGCTGTTGGCGGTGGCCAACCTCGATCCCTATCCGCCGATGCTGCAGCACCAGTTCCTGAACCTGGGGCGCCTGCGGGCGATCGAGACCGGCCGCTGGCTGCTCAGTGTCGCCAACACCGGCCCGACGGCGGTGGTGGATCCGACCGGGCGGGTGGTGCAGCAGCTGCCGTCGGGCAGCACGCAGCTGGGGTTGCTGCAGCTGCGCGGCCGTCGGCCCCTCAGTGGCTACGACCGCTGGGGCGAGGTGCCGCTGCTGCTGCTGACGGCGGCGGCAGGGGTCCTGGTGGTGCGTCAGGCCCGCTGAACCGCCAGGGCCACCAGAAAACCGAGCAGTTGCACCACCACCACGCAGGGACCCGAGGGCAGGTCGGTGAGGGCCGACCCGAGCAGGCCGAGCAGGGCACAGCCGCCGCCGAGGGTGGCCGACAGCAGCATGTAGCGGGGAAAGCGGCGGCTCAGCAGCCGGCCGGCGCAGGCCGGGATGACGACGAAGGCGCTGATCAGCAACACCCCCACCGCCTTGATCGATACCGCCACCACCACCGCCAGCAGCACGATGAAGACGAGCCGGTGCAGCGCCACCCGCACCCCGAAGGCCGCCGCGAGGTCGGCGTTGAGGGTGAGCAGCACCTGGGCCCGCAGGCCCAGGGCCAGCACCCCGCTGGCGGCGATGAGCAGCAGGCTGATCACCACCAGATCACCGCGGCTGATGCCGAGGATGTCGCCGAACAACAGCTGCTGAATGCCGCCCTGGGTGGTCTTGACCAGGCTGAGCACCAGCACCGCCAGGGCCAGGGAACTGGAGTACGTGATGTTGAGCAGGGCATCGGCCGGCAGGCCGCTGCGGGCCACGAGCTGGTTGACCAGCAGGGCGAACAGCACCGCAAAGGGGATCAGCACCAGGGTGGGGTTGATCCCCAGCAGGATGCCGAGGCTGAGGCCGAGCAGGGCCGCATGGCCAAGGGCATCGCTGAAGAACGACAGCTGCCGCAGCACGGCGAAGCTGCCCAGCAGTCCGCCGAGGGCACCGGTGAGCAGCCCCCCCAGCAGGGCCCGCTGCAGGGCGGGCTGGCTCAGCACCACCAGGGCCGTGCTGGCCTCGCTCATCGACCGTCGCCCGGGTGGTGGTGGCGATAGGGCACCAGGTTGGGGCCGTAGAGATCGGCCAGGCCCGCCGGGCTGAGGGCATGGTCGGGGGCACCGCTGCAGCGCAGATGGCGGTTGAGGCACAGCACCTGATCGCAGCTGCGGCGCACCATCTCGAGGTCGTGGGACACCTGCAGCACGGTCCAGCCCTCCTGGCGCCGCAGTTCCAGCAGCAGCTGCTGGAACTGCTCACTGGCGGGGGCATCGAGACCGGCCTGGGCTTCATCGAGCACCAGCAGCTGCCGGGGCCGCACCACACAGAAGGCCAGCAGCACCCGTTTGAGCTGGCCGGCCGAGAGGTCGCTCAATCGCCGGTCGGCCAGGTCGTGGCAGGCGGTGCGAACCAGGGCCCGCTGCACCGCCTCGTGCCGGCGTGGGCCGCCCAGCCAGGCGAGGCTGGGGCCGCAGGGGTCGCTGCCGAACCCCACGAATTCTTCGACGGTGAGGGGCAGGCGACCCTGCAGGCCGAGGGACTGGGGCAGGTAGGCCAGCTGGGCCCGCACCGCCCGGGGCAGTTCACCGGCGGGGCCGAGGGGATGGCCGAGCACCTGCACTGTGCCCGCCGCCCGCGGCAGCAGTCCCAGCAGGGCCGCCACCAGGGTGCTCTTGCCGGCGCCATTGGGGCCCACCAGGGCGGTGTCGGTTTCGCGGGCCAGGCGAAAGCTGACGCCCTCCACGGCCAGCCGGCCATCGCGCAGGACGCTGAGGTTGTCGACCACCAGCACTGGGCTGCTGGCGGGTGAGGCGCTGGCGTTCATCGGCCGCAGGCCCAACAAGCCACTGGTCAAGGCTAGCCAGCGGTGTCAGGCCTGGCGCTGCAGGTGCAGCTGGGTGGGGAAGGGAATCTCGATGCCGGCGGCGGCCAGGGCCTGCAGCAGTCGGCGGTTGAGGTCATGGAGGCCGTCCTTGAAGGCCCGCAGGCTGTCGTGCCGACCGTGGAGTCGAAAGATGATCACGTAGCTGAAATCAGCGATGGCCATCAGCCGGCAGCTCTGCAGCGCAAACCCGGGGTCGTCGTCCACCACCTGGCGGATCAGGGCGGGCAGCTGCTGCAGCTGGGCGGCGCTGGTGTCGTAGCTCACACCGAGGCTGATGGTCGAGAGGCGCACCTGGTCGTGCCATTGCTGCAGCCGCAGCAACAGGTCTTCGCGCACCTGCAGGTAGGCGGGCCAGGTGTGGAGCGCCACCATGGCCAGGCAGAGCAGGCAGAGCTGATCGGGTTGGCTGCGGTCGAGGCTGACGACGGGATCGTGCAGGTCATCTAGTGAGGCCAGCCGCTGACGCGCCAGCTGCAGCAGATCGTCGACCTGTTCGGGGCTGAAGCGATCACTGATGGCCAGCCGCACCTCAACGGTCTGCATCGGCTGGGCGGCGGTTCCGGGGGCGCGGCGTGAGTAGTTGACGACGGTGAGATCGTCGGCGATGGCGTTGGGGATCGTGACGCGGCTGTCGAGGGTCTGCAGTTCGAGGGAGCGCAGGCCGATGCGACTCACGAAGCCGAGGGTGTCGCCGATGCGGCAGAACTCGCCCACCCGCACCGGCCGGTCGGTCTGGATCGAGAGGCCGGCGAAGAGGTTGCCCAGCAACTTGGAGGCACCGAGGCCGATGGCCAGGCCCGGCACCGCCGAAAAGGCCAGCAGGGTGCCGGGGGGTAAGCCCAGGGCCAGCAGCAGGCGGTAGATGAAGGCCAGGGCCACCAGGCCCCCCAGGGCCCGGCCCACGGGCATCACCAGGTTGCTGGCCCGCCGCAGCTGCAGTTCGGAGCCACCGCCCCGCAGGCGCACCAGCCCTTCGCTGAGGCTGCGGCCCAGGGCCTCGAAGAAGATGAAGACCAGAAAGCTGGCGGCGGCGAAGTACAGCACGAAGAACACCCCCGTGATCAGCACCAGCGGCGGGCCGGTGATGTTGATCTGGTCGTCGAGCAGCACCTTGGTGAGGTGGGTGAGGGGCAGCAGGGGCAGCACCAGCAGCACCCGGGTCCAGGCGAGGTTGTCCTGGTGCCAGTGGCCCCGCCGGCGGCGGTAGCTGCGCACCAGCTGCCGCAGCAGCAGCCGCGCCAGCAGCAGGTAGAGGCCCACGATCAGCAGTGCCGCCGCGAGTTGAAACACGGTCTGGCCGGCGATCGAGATCTCGAGCAGCGAGCGCAGGCCGGCGGGCAGCAGCAGGTACCAGCGGGGGGGCACCAGAAAGCCGGGGGTGCGGCTGTAGCCGTCGTAGAAGCCGGGGGTGGCAAAGGGTTGGGGCACCGGCGGCACCCCGGCGATCTCGGCATGCATGCGGCTCACCTGGCTCACCGTGCCGGCCGAGAACACAAACCCCGGGTTGTCGGCCTGCAGCTGCGAGGCATGAACGAGGGTGATGGCGGTGTCGGGCAGGGTCCAGCTCTGGCTGGCCTGGCTGCGGATGGCGTTGAGGGCCTTGAGGCCGGCCGAATCGGGCAGCTGCAGCGGTTCGCGGCTGTGGCTGAAGACGTAATCGAGCACCTCCTTGAGCTGCATGGCGGCCTCGTTGGCCATGGGCCGGCGCACGCTGTCGGGGAAGGCACTGGCGTCGAGGGCCTGCACCGCCAGGTTGAAGAGCTGCTCGGCCGTGGCGATGTGGGTGCGGGCCGAGGGACCCCACCAGATCAGCCCCGGATGCTGCTGACGTTCCTGGATGGCCAGGGCCTGTTCGGCCCCCACTCGGGCCATCACGGCATAGAAGTTGAGCAAGGTGGCGCGGGGGCTGTCGCCCACCACCTGGCCGAGGGGGGCGTCGGCCCAGAGGGCTGTGGTGGCCTGCAGATCGGCGTAGAAGGGCTGGGCGGTGATCGGAATCACCGGCGGTGGGCTGGGGGTGGCGGCGGTGGCGGCGCCGAGGGGATTCAGCAGCAGCAGGGCCAGCAGAGCCGCCAGCAGGCCGGCCAGCGGGGTGGGGATCCGGCGGATCGTCGGCATGGGGCTGGCGCAGGCCGCAGCAGGGCGCCCCATCCTGCCGTTGAGGGCCACCAGCAACCTCACCACCGACTTCACGACCAACCTCACGACCAAGTGTGAGAATGGTTATCACTTCGAGGTTTATGTCGTGCTGCCCCTCTCCCGGTGGCTGATGCGAGCGGGCGGCCTGGCGCTGCCCCTGGCCCTGGCGGCCTGTGCGCCATCGCCGCCGCTGGCCCGGGGGCCGCTGCCGGTGGTGACCACGGCGGTGCCGATCACCCTCTTCACCCGGGCGGTGGCAGGCGACTGCGCCACGGTGACGCCCCTGATCCCGTCGAACCTGGGTCCCCACGATGTGCAGGCCCGGCCGGCGGCCGTGGCTGCCCTGGCGCAGGCGAAGGTGCTGGTGACGAATGGTCTCGGGCTGGAGAGCTATCTGGGGCGGTTGCTGGAGACCGCCGAAAACCGACGGTTGCTGGTGATCGACACCAGCCGCGGTGTCCCCCCACTCACCACGGGTGATCAGAACAGTGATCACGACCACCGGCACGATCACGGCACGGTGAACCCGCACATCTGGCTTGATCCGTTGCGGGCGATGCAGCAGGTGGCGACGATCCGCGATGGCCTGGCCACGGCCGATCCGCGGTGCCGTGCGGGTTACGAGCAGCGGGCAACGGCCTTCATCCAGCAGCTGCAGGAGCTGCACCGCGACCTTGGTCGCCAGCTGCAGCCCTATGTCGGCCGCACCTTTGTGACGCTGCATGATGTCACCCCCTATTTCGCCGAGCGCTACAAGCTGCGGGGTGTGGTTCTGGTGGATGTTCCGGAGGTCAATCCCTCACCAGCTGACCTGCAGCGGGTGGCCACAGCGGTCAAAGCGTCACAGCTGCAGGCCTTGCTGAGCGAACCGCAGGAAGGCCACCGCTCGTTTGAAACCCTGGCCGCCGATCTGGGGGTGAAGATCAGCGTCTTTGATCCGCTCGAAACCGCCAGTGAAGAAGCCGCCCGTGATCCGACCTATTACCTTCAGACCATGCGCCGCAATGGCGCGAATCTGGTGCAGGCGTTGGGGGCACCATCTCTGCGGTGACCCGCGACAGGTTGTTGAGAGCTTCGCCAATGGCGATGAACTCCCACTCAACGGCAGCACGGATCAAGTGGCTGTTTGCTTGGTGGTGTCGATGTCGGCCTGCACGATGGGGTTGCGCCTGGCGGTTGCCATGACCAGATCCACCGGAGTGCCAAGGCTGCCGGCGGGCTGTTCCTCGAGCCCGAAGTAGGCATCAGTCAGGCCTGAGCACCGAGTCGAAGGCATGCAGTCTGGCCACGCAGTGCCGCCGGCCGACAGCTCCCCTCACCCGCAACCGCCGTTCACTGCAACACCCTAATCTTCCTGGTAATTACGGCACGGCATGAAAGATTTGCAAGGAGAAGCGCCG
>CAMASU010000080.1 GCA_945861105.1 Synechococcus sp. UW140 | reverse complement strand
CCAGGCCCCTTCTGGGAGGTGGACCCGGCGGCGGCGGCGGACGCCCTCGGCCTGCTGGAGCTGGGTCTGGAGGCCGAGGCCAGCGCCGCTGACGGCAACTGGCGGCGGGTGTTGCCCCTCTACCCCACAGCCCCGGTGCCGCTGCCGTGATCCGCCTGCTCTGCCGCCTGCTGCGCTTCGGTCTCGTCGTTGGCCTGGTGCTGGCTGCGGCCGTCGGCGTGCGGCGTCTGCAGGATCCCCCCGGTCCCCCCCAGCAGATCCTGGTGCTCGGCGGTGATCTGCGACGGGAGCAGGTGGGGGCGGGGCTGGCGGCCTACAGCCACCTGCCGGTGCTGGTGAGTGGCGGCAGCAACCCCGAGTACGCCCACTGGTTGTTCGAACACCATGGGGTGCGGCCGGAACGGCTGCGCCTTGATTACCGCGCCCGGGACACCCTCGAGAACTTCACCACCGTTGTCGATGGTCTGCAGCAGCGGGGCATCCGCCATGTGCTGCTGGTGACCAGCACCGACCACATGGACCGGGCGCTGCTGGTGGGGCGGATCGTGGCGGGCAGCCGAGGCATCCGGCTCACGCCGATGGCGGTGCCCTGTGAGCCGTGGTGCCTGCCCGAGGGCCGGCGCAAGGTGTGGGGCGATGGCCTGCGGGCCGCCGTCTGGGTGCTCAGCGGGCGGGACCTGCGGGCGGAGCTGCGCCGTCGAGCAGGCCATTGATGGCGGCCTGGCAGGCCCGTGTGCTGGCCAGCAGGTCGGCGCGGCGGTCCGTGGGGGGCGGCGGCAGGGGCGCGCCGATGCGCACTTCCACCGGCAGCAGCCGCGGGCGCCGCTGCTGGGTCCCCAGCACCCGATGGGTGTTCACCAGAGCCACCGGCAGCAGGGCGGCGCCGCTGCCGGCCGCCAGCAGCGCCGCCCCCAGCTGTGGCCGCTCCACCCGTCCGCTGACCTGGCGGGTGCCGTCGAGAAAGACCACCGTCGCCCCACCCCGATGCAACAGGTCAAGGGCCGTGTCGAGGGCGTGGCGGTCGCCATGGCCCCGCTGCACCGGGTAGGCGCCCAGGGCACGGATCAGTGGCGCCAGCAGCGGCACCCGGAACAGCTCGGCCTTGGCCATGAAGCTGAGGGGCCTCGGCATCAGGGCGTGGGCGAGCAGGGGTGGATCGAGATGGGAGCCATGGTTCGCCACCACCACCAGCGGGCCCGTCGGCGGGATGAGGTCGCGGCCCGCGAAGCGGCCCCGCAGCAGCCCGTGGAAGACGGGCGCCACCAGCAGACCATCCACCAGTCGGTACAGGGTGCTCGGCGGTCCCACCGGCACCAGGGCGCCGGCGCTCATGCCGTCGGGTCCAGGCCCAGGTCCTCCAGGCTGGCCACCTGGGCGGTGGTGATGCCGTCGAGGCTGCGGCGCACCAGGCCGCTCAGCACCGTTCCGGGACCGACCTCCACCACCGTTGTGCAGCCCGCTTCGCCGAGGGCGACCATCGTTTCGCGCCAGCGCACCCCGGTGGTCATCTGGCGCTGCAGCCGTGCCTTGAGGATGCTGCCGTCGCCGCTGGGGGTGGGGTCGGTGTTGCTCAGCACCGGCGCGAGGCTGTCGGCGAATGTGATCGACTCCAGCCGCTCGCCGAAGCGGGCCGCGGCCTCGGCCATGAACGGCGAATGGAAGGCACCGCTCACCGCCAGTGGCACGGCCCGCTTGCAGCGCAGCTGACCACTCACCGCCGCCACCGCCTCGGGCCGGCCCGACAGCACCACCTGGGCCTCGCTGTTGTCATTGGCCACCACCACCCCCTCGCTGGCGGCCACAAGGGCCTCCAGTTCGCTGCGGTCAAAGCCCATCACCGCCGTCATGGCGCCGCCCCCGGCGGCCGCCATCAGCGTGCTGCGCTCGATCACCAGGGCCAGGCCGGTGGCGGCGTCGATCACGCCGCCGGCATAGAGGGCCACCAGTTCGCCGAGGCTGTGGCCGGCCAGCAGGTCCGGTCGGCGGCCCTGGGCCAGCAGGCCGTCGGCCAGCAGACTTTCGACCACGAACAGGGCCGGCTGGGTATTGCGGGTGTCGTTGAGGTCGGTGAGTTCTCCCTCGGCAGTGCCGCTGCAGATCGCCGCCAGGTCACGGCCGAGCAGGTCGGAGGCGAGGGCGAAGCGTTCGCGGCCGGCCGTCGAGGCCGCCAGATCACTTCCCATGCCCACCTTCTGGGACCCCTGTCCGGGGAAGACCCACGCCACCGTCATCTCTGCCCTGCCGAGGAGGCTGGAGGTTACGCCGCGGCGGGGCCGCGCCAGCGCATCAGGGCGGCCCCCCAGCTGAGGCCGGCACCGAAGCCGCTGCTGGCGATCAGCTGGCCGGGGCGGATCCGCCCGTCGCTGACGGCTTCGTGCAGCATCAGCGGGATGGTGGCGGCAGAGGTGTTGCCGTAGGTGGCCAGGTTGCTCAGCACCCGGTCAGGGGGCAGCCCCAGCCGTTCAGCCACCGCATCGAGGATGCGCTGGTTCGCCTGGTGCAGCAGCAGCCAGTCGACCTCGGCCGCCGCCGTGCCGGTGTCGGCCAGCAGGGCCTTGAGCACGGCCGGCACCTCGCGGACGGCGAACTTGTACACCTCCTGCCCGTTCATCTGCAGGGGGCTGAAGCCCCCCTCCTGGGGGCTGATGCCCGGTTGCAGCTGCTGGCGGCCGTCCCGCTGGGGCAGCCGCAGGCATTCGGAGCGGCGGCCATCGGAGGCAAGCCGGAAGCCCAGCAGACCGTCGTCGGCGGCGGGGCAGGCCTCGAGGGCGAGCGCCCCGGCCCCATCGCCGAACAGCACGCAGGTGCTGCGGTCCTGCCAGTCGAGCCAGCGGCTCAGCTGGTCAGCGCCGATCAGCAGCACCCTCCGGGCCGCACCGCAGCGCAGGTACTGGCTGGCGGTGACCAGGCCGAACAGAAAACCGCTGCAGGCGGCGGTGAGGTCGAAGGCCACGGCGCCGGTGGCCCCCAGCAGGGCCTGCACCCCGGGGGCACTGCCGAACAGATCATCCGGGGTCGAGGTGGCCAGCAGCACCAGGTCGACGGTGGTCGGATCCCAGCCCGCGCGTTCCAGGGCCTGGCCCCCGGCCGCCGCCGCCAGGGCCGTGAGGCTTTCCCCCGGTCCGGCGATGCGGCGGGCGCCGATGCCGGTGCGGCTGCGGATCCAGTCGTCGCTGGTGTCGAGCCAGAGGCTGAGCTGGTCGTTGCTGACGCTGCAGGCCGGTGTCGCGGCACCGCTGGCCACCAGGGAGACCCCCGCCGGGAAGGCTGCGAGCGTCAACGGCGCAGGACGGCTGGGCTCAGTCAACCACAGCCGCCACGGCGGCTTCGGCTTCGGCTTCGCCCGTGAGCTGATGCAGGCTGGCCAGGGTTCCACGGCTGGCGGCGGCGTGGGCCAGCCGCAGGGCCCCCACCACCGACCGGGCCCGGCTGCTGCCGTGGCCGATCACGCAGATGCCGTCCACCCCCAGCAGCAGGGCCCCCCCGTGCTCGGCGTGGTCAAGCCGTTTCTTGATCCGCCGCAGATTGTTCTTCAGGAAGGCCGAACCCACCTTGCCGCGCCGGCCCCGGGGCAGTTCGGCCTTGAGCACCTCCAGCAGCACCCCGCCGACGGATTCCAGGAACTTGAGCAGCACGTTGCCGGTGAAGCCGTCGCAGACCACCACATCGAATGCCCCCGAGAGCACGTCGCGGCCCTCACAGTTGCCGGCGAACTGCAGACGGGGTTCGGCCGCCAGCAGCGGGAAGGTGCGCAGGGCCAGATCGTTGCCCTTGCATTCCTCCTCGCCGATGTTGAGCAGACCGATGCGTGGGCGGGCGACGCCCAGCACATCACGGCTGTAGATGTTGCCGAGCAGGGCGAACTGGTGAAGAAAGGAGGGTTTGCAGTCGGTGTTGGCGCCCACATCCAGCACCAGCACCTGCCGGTTGGGATCGTTGGTGGGGAAGAGAGCACCGATGGCGGGCCGCTCGATGCCCCGCAGCCGTCCGAGGCGGAAGATCGCCGAGGCCATCACCGCCCCGGAATTGCCGGCCGAGTACACCGCCAGGGCTTCACCACTCTTCACCCGGTCCATCGCCAGGTTGATGCTGGCGTCGCGCCTGCGGCGGACGCTGGTGGCTTCGTCGTCCATCCCCACCGAGGGGCCCGCCGGCAGCAGTTCGATCAGGCCCGCTCCCCGGGCCTGATCCAGCCGTTCCTGCAGCCCCATCGCGGCCACGGCCTCGCGCAGGGGGGCCTCCTCGGCCAGGAACAGCACCCGCAGGGGGAGCTGGGAGACCGCATCAAGACAACCTTCGAGGATCGGCCCCGGGGCATGGTCGCCGCCCATGCCGTCCACGGCCACGGTCAGCCGGGGTCCGTGCAGGACCCCCGGTTCGGGTTCGGGGGTGAGGCCCAGGCGGGCCTTGATCGGGGTGAGGGCTGTGCCGGCGGTGCCCACCAGGCGGATCACCGGCCCCGTGCGGCGATACCAGATCACCAGGCGCTTCATGGCCCGGCCGGGCCTTGGACGACGGGGCCAGCCGGAAGGGGAGGTGGGCTCGGCCATGGGGATCAGCCGGCGTCGCCGCCGGATCCGTCGATGATGCGCTGAAAAAGGTACCCCGTCCCGCGGGCGGTGAGGATCAGCTCGGGGTTGGCCGGATCATCCTCAAGCTTCGAGCGCAGCCGCGAGATGTGCACATCGACCACCCGCGTGTCGACGTGGCGCTCGGGGGTGTAGCCCCACACGTCCTTGAGGATCTCGCCGCGGCTGAACGGTTCCCCCGAGCGGCTGACCAGCAGTTCCAGCAGGCTGAACTCCATGCCGGTGAGCCGGATGCGCTCGTCGGCGCGGAACACCTGGCGCTTGTTGGTGTCGACCCGCAGCTGACCCACCTGGATCACCCCGGAATTGGGGATGCCGCTGCTGCCCTGCTCCTTCTCGACGCGGCGCAGCACGCAGCGGATGCGGGCCTCGAGCTCCTTGGGGCTGAAGGGCTTGACGACGTAGTCGTCGGCCCCCAGCTCGAGGCCGGTGATGCGGTCCGCCACGTCCCCCAGGGCCGTGAGCATCACGATGGGCACATCCGATTCCTTGCGCAGCTCCTGGCAGACGCCGTAGCCGTCGAGCTTGGGCATCATCACGTCGAGGACCACCAGATCCGCCGGCTGACGGCGGAACAGCTCCAGGGCCTCCTCGCCATCGGCGGCGGTGACCACCTGATAGCCGATCATCGACAGGCGGGTTTCCAGGATGCGCCGGATGCTGGCCTCGTCGTCGACCACGAGGATCGTCTCCTTGCCGGGATGGGCTGCAGGGGCAACCGCCATGGAGCTACAGGGGAGGGGAATTCGGTGTACTCAACCGATCGGAACCGGAGTTGGGTCGGATCGGGTCAACTTTCTTCATAAACCAGCGTGAGCCGAACCGCCACTGCCTACGTCTGCCAGTCCTGCGGTGGGGTGAGCCGCCAGTTCTTCGGCCGCTGCCCGGCCTGCGGCAGCTGGAACACCCTGATCGAGCAGACCGCCGGCCCTGCCCCCGACGGTCGCCGTCGCCGGGCCCTGCCCGAGGCCGAGGCCGTCAGCGCCCCCCGGCGTTCCCAGGCCATCACCGCCGAGGGGGACGCGCCCCTGCCCCGCCTTGCCACCGGCTTCGCCGAACTGGACCGGGTGCTGGGGGGCGGGCTGGTGCCGGGATCCCTGGTGCTGGTGGGGGGGGATCCGGGGATCGGCAAGAGCACCCTGCTGCTGCAGACCGCCGCCGCCCTCGCCCGCCAGGTGAGCGTGCTCTACGTGAGTGCCGAGGAGTCGGCCCAGCAGGTGCGGCTGCGCTGGCGGCGGCTGCTGCCCGAGGCCAGCGCCGAGCCACAGCTGCTGGCCGAGACCGACCTGGAGGAGGTGCTGCGCGAACTCGAGGCCCTGCGGCCGGCGGTGGCCATCATCGACAGCATCCAGGCGCTCCACGATGCCGACCTGGCCAGTGCCCCCGGCTCGGTGGCCCAGGTGCGGGAGGGGGCCGCAGCCCTGCAGCGCCTGGCCAAGCGCCTCGACATCGCCCTGCTGCTGGTGGGGCATGTGACCAAGGAGGGGATGCTGGCCGGCCCGAAGGTGCTGGAGCATCTCGTGGATGCGGTGCTGACCTTCGAAGGGGACCGCTTCGCCAGCCACCGGCTGCTGCGGGCGGCCAAGAACCGCTTCGGTGCCACCCATGAGCTGGGGGTGTTCGAGATGCGGGACCGGGGGCTGGTGGAGGTGAGCAACCCCAGCGAGCTTTTCCTGGGGGGCAGTGAGGCCAGCCCCGGCAGCGCGGTGATCGTGGCCTGCGAGGGCACACGGCCGCTGCTGGTGGAGCTGCAGGCGCTGGTGAGCACCACGAGCTACGCCAGCCCCCGCCGGACCGCCACGGGCATCGGCACCAACCGCCTGCACCAGATCCTGGCGGTGCTTGAAAAGCACCTCAGCCTGCCCCTGTCGCGCTTCGACTGCTACCTCGCCGTGGCCGGCGGCCTTGAGGTGGAGGAACCGGCGGCGGACCTCGGGGTGGCGGCGGCGGTGGTGGCCAGCTATCGCGATCTGGTGCTGGCGCCAGGCACCGTGCTGGTGGGCGAGTTGGGCCTGGGGGGCCAGCTGCGGCCGGTGGGCCAGCTGGAGCTGCGGCTGCAGGAGGCGGCCCGCCTCGGTTTCCGGCGGGCGGTGGTGCCCAAAGGCAGCGGCCTGGGGCCGGCGGCGGCGGGCCTGGGCCTGCAGATCCTCGAGGCGGGGGGGGTCACCGAGGCCCTGGTGGCGGCTCTGGGGGTTGATCCCACCGCCGACTGAGCCAGGGCAGCATCGCCGTCAGAAGAACACGTCGGCGCCGCCCCGACCGGTGGTCTTGAGCCAGTTCTGGGCCTCGATGTAGTTGTTCGGGGCCAGGCGGATCGCCTTGGTCCAGAACTCGGCGGCCAGGTCGAAGCGGCGGTCGGCCTCATCGCCGTCGCCGCACTCCTGGGCCTGGCTGCCGAGGTGGTGGTGGATCACCGCCATGTTGTTGAGCACCTGCGGCATGCGGGCATTGAGCTCGAGGGCCTGCTCGTAGTGGTTCAGAGCCCGCTCGTGGTCTCCGTTGCTCGTGAACACGAGGGCCATGTTGTAGAGGATGAAGGCCCGGTCGTTGGGATCCTCCTCGAGCCGCAGGGCCTCTTCGTAGTTGTCGAGGGCCTCGGCGTACTCGCCGTCGCCCTGGGCGCTCATGCCATCGCGGTAGTACGCGAAGGCTTCCTTGGCCCGCGGATTGGTGGGCAGCAGCTTCAGGATCAGGTCGGCCATCACCGTGAAGCTCTTGTCGATGAAGTTGTCGTTGCGCTGGCTGCGGGGCACGGTGGGCGGAAGCTGGACAGCAGCTCCAGTGTGACCGGTCTGTGCCCGGCCTAGCCTGGGCCATGACTTCGGATGCCTTGCTGCTCGAGATCGACGGGCTCCGCTGCGGGGGCTGCGTCGCGGCCGTCGAGCGGCGCCTGCGGGGCCAGGCCGGTGTGCGCGATGTGAGCATCAACCTGCTCACCCACACCGCCTGGGTGGACCTGCAGGAACCGCCCCCCGCCGTCGAGGGGCTGCTGGAGAGCCTGGCTGATCTCGGCTTCCCCGCGCGTCTGCGGGGGCACGATCTGCCGGCGGCCCCGGCGCCCGCTGCCCGCTGGCGCACCTGGAGGCCCCTGCTGGTGGCCCTGCTGCTGCTGCTCGTGAGCAGCAGCGGCCACCTCGCCATGGCCGGTCCCCTGGCCGACATGCGCCTGCACGGCGTGGTGGCCACCCTGGCCCTGGCGGGCCCCGGCCGGCCGATCCTGCAGCGGGGCTGGCAGGGGCTGCGGCGGGGCCATCCCGGCATGGACAGTCTTGTGGGTCTGGGGCTG
>CAMASU010000079.1 GCA_945861105.1 Synechococcus sp. UW140 | reverse complement strand
TCAACTGCGAGGCCGGGCCGGCCGCCAGGGAGATCCGGGCAGCACACGCTTCTTCCTTTCTCTTGAAGATAACTTGCTGCGAATCTTCGGCGGCGATCGCGTTGCTGGGCTGATGAACGCCTTCCGAGTTGAAGAAGATATGCCAATCGAATCGGGGATGCTCACTCGCTCACTCGAGGGCGCCCAAAAGAAGGTCGAGACCTATTACTACGACATCCGCAAACAGGTCTTTGAGTACGACGAGGTCATGAACAATCAACGTCGTGCCGTGTACGCCGAACGACGGCGAGTGCTTGAAGGGCGTGATCTCAAGCGCCAGGTGCTGGGCTATGGAGAACGCACCATGGATGACATCGTTGAGGCTTACGTCAACCCTGAGCTCCCGCCCGAAGAATGGGACCTCAGCCGTCTGACGGGCAAAGTCAAGGAGTTCGTCAATTTACTCGCTGATCTGCAACCCGAACAGCTTCAGGGTCTGACCATGGACGAGCTGAAAGCCTTTTTGCACGAACAGCTACGCATCGCCTATGACCTCAAGGAAGTGGCTATTGAGCAAATGCGACCGGGTCTGATGAGAGAAGCAGAGCGTTTCTTCATTCTGCAACAGATCGATACTCTCTGGCGCGAACACCTTCAAAGCATGGATGCCCTGCGGGAGTCCGTTGGCCTCCGGGGTTATGGCCAGAAAGATCCGCTGATCGAATACAAAAACGAAGGCTATGACATGTTCCTGGAAATGATGACGCAAGTGCGCCGCAACGTCATCTACTCAATGTTCATGTTTGAACCACAACCCCCACGGGCATGACGCGATGACCGCCAGCCTCGCCAAACGGCTGATCCTCACGGTGGGCATGCACCGGAGTGGCACTTCGCTGCTCACGGGCTTGCTGGGAGGACTCGGGGTAACCCTGCCTGGACAGCTGATTCCGGGTGATGAAGCCAACCCCGAGGGCTACCACGAATGGGACCGTGTCGTGGACCTGCAGGAGCGACTGCTGGTGGAGCTGGACCGCTGGTGGCCCGCTGAAGAAGGTCTCCAGCCCCTGCCCGAGGGATGGCTTGACCATCCCGTGACGCGCCAGACCCGCAGCGAGCTGCTTGATCTGCTCTTCACCCAGTTGCAGGGACGGGGCCCCTGGGTGGTGAAGGATCCACGCACCAGCCTGTTGCTCCCCCTCTGGCGATCGATGGCCGCGGAGCTGGGTCTGGAGCTGCAACTTGTGCTCGCCCTTCGCCACCCGGCCGAAGTGGCGGCCTCACTGATTCATCGCGACGGGCCGATTGTCGGGATGGACCTGCATCGCGCCCTTGGCCTGTGGCTCCGCCACACCAATGCCGTCCTGGAAGACGGTCGTGGGCTCCCGCTGGCCGTGGTGGATTACGGCGACTGGTTCCGCGATGGCAGCCGACAGCTGCAACGGCTGGTGCAGAAGCTGGGCCTCACTGAGGCAGGCCCCGAGCTGCAGCAGCAGGTGCTCGGGCAGGTGAACCCCGAACACCGCCGCCATCGACAGGGCTCCGCAGGCCTCGAACTGGAACCGTCCATCCGACAGCTCTACAGAGATTGGCGACGGCTGGCCCGGGGGTCCCGTTGGCGGGCCCGACGGACCCCGGCTCCAGCCAGCCTGCGGCGTGCCTGTCGTCTCTCGGTCACCGACCTGACGTCGGCACCGGAAACCTGGCCACAGCTGGTGGAAACCTGGTCTGCCTGGCCGACACCGGCTGATCCCGGACCTGTGGTGCTGGCGCCCAGAACCACCGTGGCGGCAGGCGGCCCCAGCAGTTTCGACTGGAGCCTCCACAGCTGGTTGCAGCGGTTGCCGGTGGGGGATCTCTCGACGGCGTCGCCGGATCCCGACGATCAGCACCCCCACCGGGTCAGCCTGATCAGCCCGCCCCTGTCGGAGACGCAACCAGAGACCATCGAGAGGCTGGCCATCAACCTGGAACTTCCCTCAGCCCCAGGGGTGGATCAGTGGCTCCAGCATCTGCGCCACCAGAGGCTGGTCCTGGATCCCCATCCCGGCCGGGTGAGATTGCTGCGGCGGCTCGGCATCCACGCTTACCGACTGAATCCTGCGGCACCGACCAACGGCTGGCTGGCGGCAGACGGGCAGCTGCTGGACCAGGCGAGTGTGCTGCTGGGCCTGCCGTCGCTCCAGGCGCTGCAGGACCTTGGCGTTGAGGTGGTCGCCCTGGGGGACGGTGGATCCCGCTGGCATGGCCCCCTGCCCCGCAGCATCGGCTGCATCCCGGGCTTTGAACGCCTAGAGCGTCCCTCGGTCCAGCATGGCCGTTGTGCTGCGGCCTGGCTGCAGGCCGTCCAACGATCAGGAATCCAGCTCGTCTGGCTGGCTGAGCATGATGCCGTCTGGCCCTTTCAGGGCTGGATGGCGCTGGAACGCCATCCGGGCCTGCTGCCCCCGCAGCGGTTCCTTGGAGTGCTCAACCCCGATCAGGTTCAGCAGGAGCTGGCCTGGCGCAGCAGCGGACGACCCCAGCCCCCCCCGCCGGACACGCCTCAGCCCCCCTGGGATGTGCTGGCGAACTGGGACCATCCCGAAGCCCCCCCGGGGACTGTGGCTGTCTGCATCAGCGTCCACAACTATGCCGACAGGATCTGCACCGCCCTGGAAAGCGTGCGGCTGCAACACCAGCAAGCCATCGAACTGATCGTCGTGGACGACGCCTCGGAGGACGGCGGAGCCGAGCAGGTTCTGGCCTGGCTGCGCTCCCATGGAGGAAGTTTCCGCAGAGCGTTGCTGGTGCGGCACCAGCGCAACGGCGGACTGGCGGCAGCCCGCAACACCGCCTTCTCCCTGGCCCAGGCTCCCTGGTGCTTCGTGCTTGATGCCGATAACCGTCTCGAACCCGAAGCCCTGAGCGCATCCCTGGCTGTGGCCCGCCACGGCGGGTCTGATCTGGCAATGGTGCATGGACTGTTGCCGGTCTGGGACGAGGGACGCAGCACCACTGCCGGCCTGCTGGGGGGCGGCAGGCCCTGGCAGCCCGAAGCCCTGCACACCGCGAACCAGATCGACGCCATGGCGCTGATCCGTCGCGAGGCCTGGCAACAGGTGGGGGGTTACACCCACATTCCCGGTGGCTGGGAGGATTACGACTTCTGGTGCTGCCTGATTGATGCAGGGTTTCGGGGTGAACTGTGCCCCCGGGTGCTGGCCACCTATGTCCGCCACGGCGGCTCGATGATCCATCGCAGCACTGATCTGCAGCTGCGCCCCATCTCCCGGCTGCTGCAGGCCCGTCACCCCTGGCTGCAGCTGCCCTACGCCGGCCCAGAGGCCTGAGCGGTCTTCTCGGTTGTCCAAGGCCGGGATTGACCTTGGACATCCATTGCAGCGCGGATCAACCGAACGACACGCCGACGGAACTCCTGGTCGATCCGCTCTTGGAGGTCTCGGTAGCGGTGGAGCCGCTGGCGACGACGCTCCTCCGGATTCAAGGTGTTGACACGGTCCTGCAACACCACCAGGCGCATGGAAGCGGCAAGCTGGGAACTGTCGAGGTTGTCGCAGAGCCAGACGTAAGTCCGGAAGTCGTGCATTACCTGGATTTCCCTGTGGGACGCTGACGGGCTGGCCAAGACAACCAGCCCCAGGCAAGCAGCATCAAGCACAGGAATGCCGAAGCCTTCGACCAGGGATGGACTCACCAGGGCCAATGCATTCAGGAACAAGTCTCTACGCATGGACTCATCGATAAAGTCCGTAAGAATCACATGAGGGTCATGCTGAACCAACCGCCTGACCTCATCGCTGTAAACGTCAGCCTTCAGGGAACCAGTGACACAGAACGGAACCCCAATCCGCGCCAGCCCGGACTCGCGATAGGCCTTGAGGGCATAGACCAGATTCTTGCGGGGCTCCAGAGATGAATTGAACAGGAGATATCGGAAAGGCCTCAACGACGGCCGTTTCTTGGCGGCCGGTGCGATGGGATGCAGAGGTGACAATTCAGCAGCCGGTACGGGCGACGGCCTTGGAAAGTGGAGTGAGGGTGGCTGAACAACAACGTCCTCCAGCGGACAGCACCCCGAAGGAATCGACCAGCGGAACTTGCTGGCAGTACTCGTGGACATGAACAATCTTGCGGCATCACCACAACAAGCCAGTCTACGAGCAAAGATCGAAGGCTGATCACTGGTCTGATAGAACTCCAAAGGAATCAAGTCATGAACAGTTTGAAGAGCAAAGGAAACCCCGCAGGCCTTGATATTGAGTGGGCAGGTACTGATGAATCCATCAAAACTAGAAAGGTCTAAGACCGCAACAGGCCCAGATTTTTGGCCAGCCAACCTCATGGAGTGAACGTAGACATCAGGGACACTGATGATTCCATGAACCCATTCTAGATAAGCCAGTCGCTCATGCTGGAGATACGGATTATCAGTCAGGTCGTGGACCGTCAGCTTCACCTGTTGAGCGCATGGGAACCGGCGCCGGGGGAACAGCTGCCTGCAGAGCTCGCGCCCGCTGTCCCAGCGGCGCAACAACGTCTGCCCCAGGGGCAACCGCTGGATCAGCTGGCGCCGCAGAGATCGCTCGCTCCTGGCGGAACGTCCGCACAGCAACGCATCCAGCACCTGTGCAGCCTGCAGCAGCGACCGGGTGGGCCGGGGCAGACGGCGCAGGGCCACCTGCTGCAGGTCTGCGCTGAATTCGGTGAGCAACCACACCTCCGCGCCTGCCTGGCTGAGGGTCCTCAACAGAGCCTTGCTGTAAACAGCGATCCCACGATGCTCACGCTGTTCAAGGTCGATGGCCGAGACCACGAGCCTCAGCCCAGCCAACGACGGAGCCTGAACGGCCACGTCGGAGGGGGCTCCGGAGAGAGAGAGATCCCGAGAACGGCTAAGCATTATGGACAGGTTAACGCATCTGGGTCTTACGGATCCTCCTGGTCCATCCTCTCGTGCAGCAGGTGCCGTTGCAGGCTGTCAATGGTTCTGGCCTGAACCTCGCTGTGATGTCGCAGGTCGTCAAGGTCCAGCATGGCCCGAGCCAGCTGAAGCGTCAGCTCCTCCAACCGGGACACCCACCCACCCTGAGGAGGGGACTCGGCAGACGCGGCCTGTCGGCGCAAATGATCACATTCCTCGGCAAGCGAGAACCATTCCAGCTTCAAGGCTTCTGGGCGAGCCTCGACAAGAAACTCTTGATGGACCTGCCGCAGCCGCTCCTGATCCTCAGGATCGGGTTGCTGCCCTGGGACTTCGGAGCGGGTGGCCTCGCCATCATGGATGCCACTGGCCGCTGGGCAATACCAGATCATGCGCCCAATGGCCCGCAGGCGCAGGCAGAACTCCACGTCCTCGCCGCAGACCCGGTAGCGCTCATTGAGGCCGATGGCCAGGAACTCCTGACGTCGCACCGCCAGCAGGGCTCCCGTGACCGCAGGCACAGGGCCTGCGCGCAGGGCGGGCTCACAGTCGTGGGGGAAATGCCGGAGGCGGTGGTAGGCCGAATGCCTGGGATCAAATGCAATCCCAATGTGCGAAATAAGCCCCTGCCGGGTGCGCAGGCGACCGCCGACCACGGCAACTGCTTCATCTGCCATCACGAGAAGTGCTGCATCAAGGGCAGCCGCATCAAGAATGACATCATCATTCAGCAGCACAAGTACATCGCCCCGGGCCAAGCGAGCCAGAGCATTGACATTGGCTGCAAAGTGATAAGGAGTCTGCTCGAAAAGTTGAAGCTGAAAACGCTGGTCCTGGCAGACGCGAGAGCGCTCCCGACGCGTACCGTTCCAGGAAATGAGCACCTCCAGTTCCGCGGTTGATCCGCTGTAGGCCTTGTCAAGGGAGGCCAGAGCCTCGTTCAGCCTTGCAGCCGTCCGGGAAACCACAAGCACAGAGACCTTCATGATGGTTCGCTCCCAAGAGTCTCCAGCTGAAGGCAATGCCAGTAGCGCTGGGTGACGGAGTGCAGGGCAGCCCCGAGACCCTGCAGCACCTCAGGGGCCTCGCCATGGAGCTGTCGCTGCAGCTCGGCCAGGAAAAGAGAACGACTCTCGATGGCACGGGGCTGCAGCAGGGTGAGGAGCATCGCCGCCCGGAGGAGATCCTCTTCCTGGGGTGGCGTGAGGCCATTGCTGAAGCAACGGTGGGGGTCCGTGCGCAGGGGGCGGTGGTGGCGCATGCAGGCCCCAAGAAAGACACCCGGGCGGAAATCCGGAAACAGTTCCCCCAGTAGGGGCAGCAGATAGGCATCCCAGCCGAAGCCGCTGCGGAATGGAGCCAGCACAGACAGCAACCCCCGATCAAGTTCCCGCTGGGCGATGACCGGGCCCATGACTTCAACAAAAGGCAGCTCTGCCCAGGGGACCTTGTCGCCAGGATCCTCGGGTTCCACTCCAGGGGCCGCCGCCTTCAGGACATCCCAGATCGCATGGCTGTCGTGGGTGAGCTGCAACTGAAAAACGCTGCAGCTGCGGGCCATGGCCTCCTCGCTGCCGGCCAGAAGATCGCTGACCCGCAGCTCGAGGTCGTCATCGAGGAACGCCACGTAATCCACGGGGTGACGCCGACGGTTGTCTTCCGCCAGCAGATGCATCATCTGACCCTTGCATTCGCTGGGGCAGGGCACCCGGCCGGCGAGACGATCCTCCGCAGTGACGGCAGAGGGGTCGGCATATTCGGCTTCGATGATGTCGACCTGGCGCTGCTGTTCAGGGTCGAGGGTGTCACGATCATCGACAAGCCCATGGTCACCCCTGTTGGAAGCCACGTAGATGCGTAGCCGGGGGCTGACGCGCCCTGCCGCCCTCAGGGCCTGGCCGGGGCCGGCGGGGCAGGGCCTCAGAACCGTGATCAGCTCCTGATGATACTGACGGTCACCGACCAGACGCCGGATCAACTGGCAGAGGTCAGCCATGGCAGCCGCTCAGATTCCCGCCCCCTCAAGAAACTCGATGATCTCGCGATCACGCAGGCTCTGGGCGACGCCACTGGGATGGTCTCCCCCCTCGCGGCGACGGTCGAGCTCGTTCTCGAGGGCATCGATGCGCTCCATCAGGTTACGGATCACCTGGGCCTCGGCATCCGGCAGCTGCGAGTGGGCCAGGGGATCGATGCGCACACCGGACTGATGGATCACCCGGCCGGGAACCCCGACCACGGTGCAGTCGGGACCGACATCACGCAGCAGCACTGAGCCGGCACCGATGCGGGTGTTGGCTCCCACCACAATCGCCCCGAGCACCTTGGCGCCGGCACCGACGATCACGTTCTCACCCAGGGTGGGATGGCGCCGACCCGACTGTTTGCCGGTGCCACCCAGGGTGACGCCCTGGAACAGCAGACAGCGGTCCCCCACCACGGCCGTCTCGCCGATCACCACCCCCATGCCGTGGTCGATGAACACACCGCTGCCGATCTGCGCACCGGGGTGGATCTCGACCCCCGTGAACAGCCGGCCCAGCTGCGACAGGAGCCGGGGCAGCAGCGGCAGGCCCAGGCGCCAGAGCCGATGGCTCAACCGGTGAAGGCAGAGGGCATGCAGGCCGGGGTAGCAGCAGATGATCTCGGCCAGCCCCCGGGCGGCCGGGTCACGTTCGCGGATGATCGCCACATCCGCCGCCAGGTCACGCAGCAGCCCCATCGCCATTTCCGTCGAGGCCGATTTCCTTGCGCAGCATGTCGATCGTCGTGGTGCCCAGGTAGCTCTGGGCGCAGTGCACCTGGGGCAGGCGCATCAGCTGGGCGCGGTTCTGGCGCAGGGTCTGTTCCACGAGCGGCAGGCTCGGACGATCGCAGAGCACATGGCTGGCGGCTCGGCAGAGGGCCAGCAGACGGCTGCCCACATCGGGGGCGGCGGTCATCACCAGCAGTTCCTGGCCCCGCATCGAATGCAGGATCACCTCGGCGGCCCGCAGGATCCCAGGACTGATGCTGACCAGGCCGACACAGCTGCCGGCCCGCAGCTCCTTGAG
>CAMASU010000078.1 GCA_945861105.1 Synechococcus sp. UW140 | reverse complement strand
CAGGCGTGGCCGGGTCCGTTCCGACGGATCCGGTCGAAGCCTCCTTTTCCAGTTCCGTTCCCGTTCCCGTCCCGCCCACCCCACAGGGGTTCTGCCCATGTCCAAGAAGCGCAAGCGCGTCAGCCGTCGACGCCTCGCCGGCCAGCGCGTTCTGGCCCACGTGCCCACGTTCAATCTCGACACCGGCAACCACAAGCCGGTGACCGCCGCCCGCCGCTACATCGCCGCCTCCGCACTCGTGCCTCCGGCACTGATCAACGTGCGTCGCAATGAACACACCACCGATCGCTTCTTCTGGGGCGAGAAGGGCCTGTTCAGCGCCCAGTACGCCGAGGAGAACCACTTCCTGTTTCCTTCCCTGCGCCTGATCGTCGACCGGGTGGGTGAAGAGACCCTGTTCGCCGGCCTCGAGGCCATGGGCGACGAGTGGGAAGAGATCGAAGAGTACGAGTACGCCTTCGTCTGAAGCCGGCAGACGCTCCTTGGGTTGGGGCGGTCAGTCCCCCACCGTCGCGTTGATCCTGCCGAGGAAGGACGCCATTGCGTCCACCGCCTCGGCGGGAATCGTGTGTTCACCTGGGAACAGCAGCGCCTCCACCGGCACTCCAGCCGCCTGCAGATCCTGCTGCAGCTGACCAAGGGCCGCCGCCGGCACGGCGGGATCGTGGCGCCCGTGCAACAACAGCACGGAGGGTGCCGCATGCTTTGTGTCGGCAGCATGGTTTGTGTCGGGAGGCCTGAGGCCGCCGGCGTGGGGATATCCGCTGCACGAGATGATCGCGGCCACCGGCAGCGCCAGGGCGGCCTCCAGGGCCATGGCTCCCCCCTGGGAGAACCCCAGCACCACCACCGGTCCAGTGCCGGCCTCGGCCAGCTCCGCCTCCAACCGCCGGCGCAGGGCCAGCCGGGCGGCTTCCGGACAGTCAGGCCAACCCGGTCGCCCCAGGTCCAGGGGGTACCACTGGCGGGCACCGCCCCCCGCCGGATGGGGGTCCGGTGCTGCCAGCGAATGCACCTGCAGTGTCGTTCCCAGGGCCCCCAGCCGGCGGGCCAGCTCGTGGCCGAGGGGGGCCAGGTCATCGCCGGTGGCGCCCCAGCCGTGGAGCAGCAGCAGTCTCATGGTGCGGTGGGGGGGAGGGCTCGACCCATACCATCAGAGCCGTGGGGCCCGCGTCCAGGACGCACCGTGGCCCCTCCCCCGATCGCCTCCCCACGCCATGGCCCGCCACGCCCTGCTGAGCGTCTCCGACAAACGCGGCCTCGAGGACCTGGCCCGCTGCCTGATCGAGCAGCATGGATTCACGGTGCTGTCGAGCGGCGGCACGGCCCGCAGCCTGGCGGCCGCCGGCCTGCCCGTGACTCCGGTGGCCGACCACACCGGTGCCCCCGAGATCCTGGGGGGCCGGGTCAAGACCCTGCACCCACGGATCCACGGGGGCATCCTGGCGCGGCCCGATGAGCCGGCCGACCAGGCCGATCTGGCCCGTGGGGGCATTCCGCCGATCGAACTGGTGGTGGTCAACCTTTACCCCTTTCAGGCCACGGTGGCCCGCCCGGGGGTGACCTGGGAGGAAGCGATCGAGACCATCGACATCGGTGGTCCCGCCATGGTGCGGGGTGCCGCCAAGAACCACAGCCATGTGGCGGTGCTCACCGACCCCGACCAGTACGGCCCCTACCTGGAGGCCCTGGCGGCCGGCGCCATCGATGCCGCGTACCGCCGCCGCCTGGCCCTGGCCGCCTTCCGCCACACCGGCAGCTACGACGCCGCCATCGCCGGCTGGCTGGCGTCCCAGCCCGGTCTGGCCGATGACGCCGCCACTGCCCCTGGGTCGCTGCTGCTGAGCCTGCCCCGGCGCCAGAGCCTGCGCTACGGCGAGAACCCCCACCAGCCGGCGGTCTGGTACGGCCACAACGACCGGGGCTGGGGGGCCGCCCGCCAGCTGCAGGGCAAGGAGCTGAGCTACAACAACCTGATCGACCTGGAGGCGGCACTCACCACCGTGGGGCGGTTCCCGGAGAGCGAAGGGCCGGCGGCGGTGGTGGTGAAACACACCAACCCCTGCGGCGTCGCCGTGGGAGCCACGGCCGCGGAAGCCCTGGCCCGCGCCATCGCGGCAGATTCCGTGTCGGCCTTCGGCGGCATCGTGGCCCTGAACAGCCCCCTCGACGGCGAGGGCAGCAGCGCCCTCGAGGGGCTGTTCCTGGAATGTCTCGTGGCACCGCACATCACGGCCGAGGCCCGCGAACGGCTGCAGAGCCGCACCAACCTGCGGCTGCTGGAGTTGCCCACCGCTGTGGCCCGCCCGACTGGGGAGCGCCAGCTGCGCTCGATCCTGGGGGGAGTGCTGGAGCAGGAACGGGACGACAGCGACGACGACCCCAGCACCTGGCAGGTGGTGAGTCAGCGCGCCCCCTCGGAGGCGGAATGGGCCGATCTGCGTTTTGCCTGGCGGGTGGTGCGGCAGGTGCGTTCCAACGCAATCGTGGTGGCGCGCGGGGGCAGCACCCTCGGGATCGGTGCCGGTCAGATGAACCGCGTCGGATCCGCCAGCCTGGCCCTCGACGCCGCCGGCGACCAGGCCCGTGGAGCGGTGCTGGCCAGCGATGGCTTCTTCCCGTTTGATGACACGGTCACCGAGGCCGGCCGCCGGGGCATCGCCGCCGTGATCCAACCCGGAGGCAGCCGCCGGGATGAAGAGTCGATCGCTGCCGCCGATGCCGCCCGCATGGCCATGGTCTGCACAGGACGCCGGCACTTTCTGCACTGAAACCGAGGCGGCCGGCCCGGTAGCGTCGGCCGGAGCTCATCCTTCCACCGATGCCCGAGGCCCTGGCCTTCAACCTCAACTTCCTGCATCCGCTGCTGATGGCGGTGCTGCTCGCCGGTTCCGGTTACGCGCTGATGCTGGGCATCCGCTCGAAGAAGACACGCACCGGCACCCCCGAGCAACGCAAGGAGCTGATCAAGGGCCGCTATGCCCAACGGCATTACCTGGCGGGCAGTGCCGTGCTGGCCGTGATGGTGCTGGGCACCCTCGGCGGCATGGCGGTGACCTTCCTCAACAACGGCAAGCTGTTCGTCGGCCCCCACCTGCTGGTGGGACTGGGGATGACCGGTCTGATCGCCCTTGCCGCCGCCCTGGCACCGCTGATGCAGCAGGGCAATGACCTGGCCCGCAAGGCCCACGTGGGGCTGAACATGCTGGTGATGACCCTGTTCCTCTGGCAGACGGTCTCGGGACTGCAGATCGTCGGCAAGATCCTCGGTCAGGCCTGAGGGTCCTCCAGTCCCGACACTCAGAAGCGTGCCCGCCGCCGTGGGGGGCACGCCAGCCCCGCCTGGGCGTGGAAGTCTTCCTGCACCTTCCAGGTGAGCCGCCGCGACACCTGCCGCACAATCTGCCGCAGCAGGTGATCGCCGCTGGACTGGACCAGGGATTCGGGCAGCACTCCGATGAAGGCCGGCAGGCGGATGCCGACTTCCAGATCCAGCTGCCAGTTCACCTCCGTGGCCTCAGGCTGCTCACGGTCTGGAGCCAGCTCAAGGCTCGCCCGAAAGTCGACCGCATAGAGATCGGCCATCGCCCCGCGCATCTCGGGGATGGTGTCGATGCGGTAGACCCCCTGGTTCTGGGGCAGCAGCTCCAGGGCGATGGTGGGCTCGACCTCGAAACCGAAGTTGCCGAAACGGCCCAGGGTGAGGCGGTAGCCCTGGCTGCCGACCGGTTCCACCTGCATCGGCGCCGCGCAACGGCTGAACCACTGCTCGTGGGCATCCAGATACGCGGCGACCTGGGCTTCAGGAGCCCGCATCTCCATCACGTCGGAGAAGCAGCTCCGGTAGGTGCGCCAGAGGGACTCATCCACACCGGACCGGGGCTGACGCGGCGCTCGTTGGGCGAGGGCGAGGGTCAAAACGGAGGATGGGTCTCATCTGGCGCCAATGTAACGGGTCGTTAACGGCCTACCGGCCGGCCAGGTCCAGCAGACGATCAATCACACCCTCCACCACCCGGTCCGGGGTGGAGGCTCCGGAGGTGATGCCGATGCGCAGCTCCCCGTCCGGCAGGAAGGGGTCCAGCCGCTCGAGGTCCCCCCCCAGGGGCTTGTGCTCGACGCTGTTGCCAGGGCCGATGCGCTCGGGGGCATCGATGTGCACCGAGGGGATGCCGCGATGCACGGCGATCTCCTGCAGGTGCGTGGTGTTGGACGAGTTGTAACCGCCGATGACCACCATCAGATCAAGGGGTTCATCGACCAGGGAAAACATCGCGTCCTGGCGTTCCTGGGTGGCATCGCAGATGGTGTTGAACGCCAGGAAGTGCTCGTTGAGCACCGCCGGTCCGTAGCGTCGCAGCAATGTGCGCTCGAAGAGGCGGCCGATCTCTTCGGTCTCGCTCTTGAGCATCGTGGTCTGGTTGGCGACGCCGATGCGCACCAGATCGCGGTCGGGGTCGAACCCTGGCGATGTGGCGGCGGCGAACCGGCGCAGAAACACCTCCCGGTCGCCTCCTTCCAGGATGTAGTCGCAGACGATCTGGGCCTCGGCCAGGTCGAGCACCACGAGATAAGTGCCGGCGAAGGAACTCGTGGCCAGCGTCTCCTCGTGCTTGACCTTGCCGTGGATGACAGACGTGAACGATTCTTTCTTGTGCTTCTCGACTGTGTTCCACACCTTCGAGACCCAGGGGCAGGTGGTGTCAACGATGTGACAGCCACGCTCATTGAGCAGCTGCATCTCCTGAACCGTCGCGCCGAAGGCCGGCAGGATCACCACATCAGTGCTGAGCACCTCCGAGAAGTCCTTGACGCCGCCATCAACGGGGATGAAGGAGACATCCATCTCACGCAGATGCGCGTTCACCGATGGATTGTGGATGATCTCGTTGGTGATCCAGATGCGCTCGCTGGGATAGTGGCGTCGGGTCTCGTAGGCCATGGCCACCGCCCGCTCCACGCCCCAGCAGAAGCCGAAGGCCTGGGCAAGGCGGATGGTGACCCGACCCTGTTGGTACTGGTATCCCTCGTCGCGGATGCGCTGGATCAGGGGGCTGGTGTAAGCCTCCTCCAGGCTGGCGGCCACCTCGTCGGCCCGGCCGAATCCCCGACGGTTGTAGCGGTCGGAATGGTGAAGCGACCGCTTGAAGGCACGGGTGTCCATGGCAGGGGCGGGGCGCCGGGGGCCGGACCAATCTATGGGGACGGGCCGGCCCCGGGGCTCAGGGAGCCAGCGCCGCCTCGCCGCGCTCGCCGGTGCGAACGCGGACCGCGGTTTCGATCGGCACCACGAAGACCTTGCCGTCCCCGATCTCGCCGGTACGGGCGGCCGCTTCGATCAGGCCCAGGGCCGTCTCGATCTGACCGTCGTCGACAACGACATCAACACGCACCTTGGGGAGGAACTCAACCGTGTACTCGGAGCCGCGGTAGCGCTCCACCTGGCCCTTCTGGCGGCCGAAGCCGCGGACCTCGGACAGGGTCATGCCGACGATGCCGGCCTCAACAAGAGCGATTTTGACGGCATCGACCTTGGACGGTCGGATGACGGCGGAGATGAGCTTCATGGCAGCAGGTTCGATGGAAGGAACGGCAGGTCGACGGGGTCAGTAGGTCATGGGGTCGTAGGCCTCTTCGCCATGGGCGACGAAATCCAGACCACGCTCCTCGTCCTCAGGGCTGACCCGCAGACCCACCACAGCCTTGACGATGAAGAGAATGATCGCCGTACCCAGAGCAACAAAGCCGTAGGAGAAGATCACGGCCTTGAACTGGGCGACAAAGAGGGCCAGGTTGCCGCCGGCCTTGATGATCTCGGCTGATTTGGGGAAGTAATCAGCCGGCACCAGAGCGGGAGCGGCCAGCAGACCGGTGAGCAGGGCGCCGATGGTGCCGCCAACGCCGTGGACCATGAAGGCATCCAGGGAGTCGTCGAAGCGGATGGCCGCCTTGATACGCACCGAGAGAAGGCAACCTGCAGCGGTAAGGGCTCCGATCAGCAGCGCCTGGGGCATGTAGACGAAGCCGGCGGCGGGCGTGATCCCCACAAGGCCGGCCACGGCGCCGGTGGCCGCCCCCACGGCCGTGGGTTTGCCATCCTTGAACCACTCGATCATGCACCAGGTGAGCAGGGCCGCCGAGGCGGACGCCGTCGTGGTGGCGAAGGGGAAACCGGCGGTCTTGGCGGCAAACATGCTGGCGCCGTTGAAGCCGAACCAGCCGAACCACAGCAGACCAGCACCCAGAAGGATGTAGGGGACGTTGTGGGGAGGACGGTTGCTCTCGGGATACGACGTACGGGGACCGACGATGGCCGCCGACACGAGGGCCGCCACACCGGCGGCAATGTGCACCACCGTGCCGCCGGCAAAGTCGATGGCCCCGACTTCACCGAAGGGGCCAAGGAAGCCGCCACCCCAGACCATCTTGGCCATCGGGGAGTACACGAAGAGGCTCCACAGAAGGGCAAACCAGAACCAGGCCTTGAAGCTGATGCGCTCCACCAGGGCACCGGAAATCAGAGCCGGCGTGATGATGGCGAACATGCCCTGGAACAGGGCGAAGCTGGAGGCGCTGAGGGCAAAGCCATCAGCCAGGGGTGCATCCCCGAACTCTCCGCCGACGTTGTTGAGCCACATCTGGCCGAGGCCGCCGATGAAGGGGCTCTTGAAGCCACCGTCAAAGGCGAGGCTGTAACCGATCACCACCCAGAGAACACCGATGAGCCCCATCAGGAAGAAGCTCATCATCATTGTGTTGAGCACATTCTTCGCCCGGGTGAAACCGCCGTAGAAGAAGGCCAGACCCGGTGTCATCAGCAGCACCAGGGCCGACCCCATCAGCATCAGCAGGGTGTCGGCACCATCGGTGGGCATCTTGGTGAGTGCCGCCTGGGCGGATCCGGCCATGAGCGGCACCAGGCCCGCCCCCGCGGCCAGCAGCATCACCGCCCCTCGGCGCAGGGGCCGTTCGCCGCCCAGGGCGGCCAGGCGCGGCAACGTCTCGTGCCGCCAGTGGTCAACGGTCTGAAGGGCCGAGGGGGGCAGCGCCCGGCTCACCCCATCCCGACGTCCGGGACTGCTGTGTAGTGACATGAACGTGGAAGGCCAAAAAACCCTGACCCACACTGAGAGCCACGCGGCACCCGTGGGGTGCGCGTCGTTACCGAATCAGGAGTTGCTCAGGATTCCCTCAAGACCCGGCTGCCGGGGCAGCACCGGCACCACCCCGGCGAAACGGACCCCGTCGGCCCCGAAGGCGAAGCGACAGGGCAACACCTCGACCCCGGCGGCCAGGGCCTCCCGGAACAACACCCCATAACGCGGATCGGCACTGTCGCCGGGGGCAAAGGCCGTCACGTCGGCGCGGCTGAGGCAGGGGATCAGCAGCGCCCGGGCCCCCGGCAGCACCGCCATCAGATCCTGCAGATGCTTCTGGCCCCGCTCGGTCACGGTGTCGGGGAAGAGGGCCAGGGACCCATCGGTCCAGGTGGTGTTCTTGATCTCGACGTAGATCGGCCGGGGGTCATCGGCCGTCTCATCGGGGGTGAGCAGCAGGTCAATGCGGCTGCGGCCGCCATGGCCATAGGCCACCTCGGGACGCACGCCGGCCACCGGCCCCAGCCAGGACTGCAGCAGCCCCGCCTCGATCGTGGCCCGCAGCAGACGGTTGGGCAGCGCCGTGTTGACCCCCACCCAGCACTGGCCGCCGCCGGCCGCAGGCACCTCGGCCTGCTCCCAGGTCCAGGCCAGCTTGCGGCTGGGGGAGGGGTCGTGGCGCAGCCGCACCCGGCCGCCGGGGAGCAGCACCCCGGTCATCGGGCCGGTGTTGGCGCAGTGGACCGTTACCAGGCTGCCGTCGGCCAGCTCGACCTCGGCGAGGAACCGCTTCCAGCGCCGGCGCAGCACCCCCTCCACCAGCGGAGCCCAGGTCAGCACCGGTGCATCGGCCTGGGGGGCCTCTGGGG
>CAMASU010000077.1 GCA_945861105.1 Synechococcus sp. UW140 | reverse complement strand
GGGCTTGTGCTGGGGCCCAGCCGCATCGACCCCACCCCCGGGGATGCCTCGCGCCTGACGATCGGCGAGCTGGAACTCCGCCCCGATGCGCTGGCGAGCCTCAGCCGCCGGCAGCTCGTGGCGACCCTGGTGCTGCGCCAGGTGCAGCTCGATCTGCGCCGCAACCGCAAAGGTCAGTACTGGGTGTTCCCGCCGGCAGGTCAGGGGGAGCCGCCGCCCCTGGATCTGACCCTGGTGGTGGCCGACCGGGCCCGCCTGCAGGTCGACCCCGGTGGCTCGTGGCAGGTGGACCGGCTGCGGGGCCAGCTGCATCTGCCCCAGCGGCGGTTTGCCCTGACGGGGACGTTCCAGCCCGGGGCTAACCCGGCCAGCGGCGGTCTCGACCTGGACCTTCGCCTGAGCCTGCGCCCCCACGGCCCCCTGCAGCTGCGGCTGGCCCCCCGGGCCCTGGCGCTGGACCCTGTTGCGGCCCTGTGGCCCGACGGGCCGCTGCAGACCCTGCGGGGTCGCGCCTGGGGCGCTGTGCTGCTGGACCGGCGGCAGGGCCGCTGGCAGGCCCGGGGACCCCTGCGTCTGCAGCAGCTGCAGGCGGGCCGTCGGGGCTGGGGCCCTGTGCTGCGCACACCGCTGTTGCAGCTGGTGCTGGACGGCGACCGCCTGCTCACGGCCCCTGCCGAGCTGCAGTGGGGCGCCTGGCGGGGCCGTGGGGCCGCCAGGGTGCTGCTGCGACCCCCCGGAGGTGGGCCTCTGGTGGAACTGGTGGGTCGCCTCGCCCCCCAGGGGCGGATCCCCGCCCTTGCCGCCTGGGTGCAGCTGCAGCACCGCCGGGACCACTGGCTGGTGCCCCGTCTCGAGCTGCGCTCGGGTCGGTCGCATCTGCTGGCCCAGGGTCGGCTGACGCCGGGGTTTGTGCTCGAGAGCCGCCGACTGCGCCTGGATCCGCAGCTGTGGACGCCAGCGGGTCGCCCCGTGGGGGCGCCGGTGCCGGCCCGGGTGCGGCTGCAGGACGACCGCTGGCAGCTGGAGGTGCCGCAGCTGTCGCTGGCCACCCCGGTGGGCCCCCTCGGCCTGGCGGGAGTGGCCTCGGGCCATTGGCGGGGCCCGGCTGAGCGCCTCGGAACCCTGGATGGCCGCTGGACCCTGCCCGCCGGCGTGCCCTGGCGGGGGCAGCGGCTGCTGGGGCCCCTGGCCGGCCAGCTGCGCTGGTGGCAGGGGCGGCTCTGGCTGCGGGGCGGTGGCGCGGGACCCCGCCCCGATCCGCTGGCCCTGGAAGGCTGGTGGCAGCCCCCCGCCACCGGCGGCCCGGGCCGGGGACCCGTGGCCCTGGAGGCCCGCCTGGGCCGCCTGCCCCTGGCTCGCCTGGATCCGTCGCTGCCCCTGCAGGGGGCGCTGGCGGGCAGCGCCCGCCTCGATGGCAGCCTTGCTCAACCGCGGCTCACGGCCCGGCTGGCCCTTATGGAGCCGGGCCTGGGGCCCCTGCGGTGGCCCCGAAGCTGGACCGGCGGCTGGAGGGACGGTCGCCTCAGCCTGGCCAGCGGTGACGCCCGGCTGACGGCGGCCGTCGGCCGCCAGGGCCTGGGGGACCTGCTGCTGCAGCAGGGGGGAGGGCGCCTCGCCCTGCGGCGGCAGCCCGCGGGCTGGCGCTGGCAGGCCCGCGACCTGGCCCTGGCCCCCCTGCGACTGACCCCGCCAGGTCAGGCACCGCTGGGCCTGCGGGGGCTGCTCGATGGCGATGGCACCGTTGCCATGGCGCCCTTCGGGCTCGATGGCCGTGCGCGGTTGCGGCAGCTGATGCTGCAGCGCCTGCAGGTGCGGCTCGTCACCGTGCAGGGGCGGCTGAGCGGTCAGGGTTATCGCCTCGCGGCCCGGTTTGGCCTGGCCCTGCCGGGGGAGCTGGATGGCCGCCTGGAGGGGCGCTGGAGCGGACCGATCGACCTGATGCTGACGGCGCGACGGCTGCAGATCGCCAGTGTCGGCAGCCTCTGGCAGGGTCTGCGTGGCGACGGGCCGGCCCTGGGGAGTGCCCGGGATCTGCTCGGGTTGATGACCGACACCCTCGGCCGCAGCCTGGATCAACAGCTGCAGGCCCTGGATCGGGCCCGGGCCGAGGTGGCCAGGGCCGAGCAGCGGCGGCGCGATCGCCCGCGGCAGGACCTCGATGACCTGCGGGGGCTGGTGGACGCCGACCTGCGCCTGCGGGGGCCCCGGCTGGCGGCCCTGCAGCTGCAGGGTCAGGCCCGGGCCCACCTCTGGCATGAAGGCGATGACCGCGACCGGGTCCTGCAGCTGCAACCCCTCACCTTCGGGGTCGATGGCCCCCTCGGATCGGGGGAGGGGAGCTTCAGCTTCGCCGGCCTGCCCCTGGGGTTGCTGGCCCTGCTGACACCGGTGCCCGAGGGGCTGCGGGGTTCGCTTCAGGGCCAGGGCCGCTGGCGCTCGGGGGCCGGCCCGCTGGAGCTGCAGGCCGACCTGGCCCTGGCCGACACCAGCCTGCGGCAGCAGCCCCTGCGGCTCGAACGGGGGCAGCTGGTGCTCAAGGGGTCCCGGCTCAGCATCGATCTGGCCCTGCGATCGGAAGGGGCCACCAGCAGCGTTGACCTGAGCGGCCAGCTGCCCCTCGATCCCCGCGCCGATGGCCTCGAACTGCGGCTCGCCAGCCGCAACGACGGTCTGCTGTTCCTCACGGCCCTCGCCGGTGGCGAGCTCGACTGGCAGGCGGGCAGTGCCGACCTGCAGCTGCTGGTGCGGGGCCGGCGCGACCGGCCGCTGGCCAACGGCTTCCTGCGCATCCGTGATGGCCGGCTGCTGCTGGCCGGCCAGCCCTTTCGTGACCTTCAGGCCACGGCCTTCTTTGATTTCGAACGCCTGCAGCTGGAGCAACTCACCGCCTCCCTGGGGGAGCGGGGGCAGGTGGAAGGGAAGGGCAGCCTGCCCCTCTGGACGGCGGCCGTCCCCGCCGGCGACACCGGCAACGGCAGCGACCAGCCCCCGGCGCCAGCCCTGCGCCTGCGCCTCGAGGCGTTGCCCCTGCGCCGCGACAACCTGCGCCTGCAGGCCGACGGCACCCTGGAGGTGGAGGGCAGCCTGCAGGCCCCGCGGGTGGGGGGAGACCTGCGCCTCTCCCGCGGAAGGCTGCTGCTGCCGGCTTCACGGTTGCAGGGGCCCCAGGCGGCGGCCACCGCCGAGGTGGCCCGCCATCCCGAAAGTGCCTGGGACGGCCGCGAGCCGCTGGTGCTGCTGGGGCCGTCGGTTGAATCCAGTTCCGGCCAGGCCCTGCGCCGCGCCATCCCCTCCCTGGCACTGCTGCGTTTCGACGGCCTGCGGCTCAACCTTGGCCCCGACCTGCGTCTCACGGTGCCGCCCGTGCTCGACTTCAGCACCGGCGGCCGCCTGCAGCTCGACGGCCCCTTCGGCCCCGATGTGCGCCTGTCGGGGGTGGTGCGGCTGCTGAAGGGGCAGATCAATGTCTTCACCAGCTTCCTGCGGCTTGATCCCGACAGTCCCAACGTGGCGGTGTTCACCCCCTCCCTGGGCCTGATCCCCTACCTCGACCTGGCCCTCACCACCCGGGTCTCGGATCAGGTGCGCACGATCGACGGTGCCGCCGTGCCGACCGACCGCCTGCAGGGGGCCTTCTCGAGCCTTGACCGCCTCAACCTGGTCAAGGTCAATGTGCGGGTGTCGGGTCCCGCCGATCGCATCGGCGAGAACATCGTCATCCGCAGTTCGCCCCCCCTGCCGCGGGAAAGGCTGGTGGCGCTGCTGGGGGGTAACACCCTCGCCGGCCTGTCGGGCGGTGATGCCGGCACCGCCCTGGTGACGGTGCTGGGCCAGACCCTGCTCACCCCGGTGGTGGGCGGACTGACGGAACTGCTGGGCCAGCGTCTCAACGTGGCGCTCTATCCCACCTATCTCGACCCGGCCCTGCTGCGGGGCGCCACCGCCCAGGACGGCCAGGCCCGCGGTGCGCGCCCCTCCAGCCGGCGGGTGCCGCTGCAGCTGGTGCTCGGTTCCGAGGTGGGCCTCGACATCACCGATCGCCTCAACCTGTCGGTGCTGGCCGCTCCGAACCGCAGCGACATTCCACCCGAGGCCACGTTGCGGTTCCAGGCCAGTGATCTGCTCGGGGTGCAGGGGTCGGTCGACCAGGAGGGCCGCTGGCAGACCCAGCTGCAGATGTTCCTGCGGTTCTGATCGCCCCGCTTCGCCCCCGCTTCGCCACGCTTGGATGGACGCAGCTGCGGCCTGGCCGTGACCGGGGCGGACAAGGGCGTGCAGGTGATCGGCGTCGATGTGGGCGGCACGGCCCTCAAGCTGGCCCGCTTCGACCGCCAGGGGCGGGTGCAGGCCGAGCTCTCGGTGCCCACCCCGCAGCCGGCGGCTCCGGGGGCCGTGACCACTGCCCTCGTGGAGGCCATCGAACGGTTGGATCCTGACCGGCTCACCACCGCCGTCGGTGTCGGCATGCCGGGCCCCACCGACCGGGCCGCCCGCCTGGCCCGCCTGGCGATCAACCTGCCCGGCTGGGTCGATGTGCCGCTCGCCGACTGGCTCGAGCCACGGCTGGACCGGTCTGTGACCCTGGCCAACGATGCCGATTGCGCCCTGTTGGGGGAGCACTGGCTGGGGGCGGCCCGCGGCTGCCGCGACGTGGTGCTGCTCACCCTCGGCACAGGGGTCGGCGGTGGGGTGCTGCTGGAAGGGCGTTTGTTCAATGGCCGGCTGGGGGCGGCGGCCGAACCGGGGCTGATCGGCATCGACCCCGATGGCCCCCCCTGCAGCAGCGGCAACAGCGGTTCGCTCGAAAGTTTCTGCAGCATTGGCGCCCTGCGACGCCAGGGCGGGCATGACCCGCAGGAGCTCGCCCGGCTGGCGGCGGACGGCGACCCCGGGGCCCGGCAGGTGTGGGAGCTCTACGGCCGCCGGCTGGGGTTCGGCATCACGACGCTGGTCAATCTGTTCACCCCGGAGCGGGTGCTGCTGGGTGGTGGCGTCAGCGCCGCCTTCGACCACTTCGGGCCGGCGCTGCAGGCCGAGGTGGATCGGCGGGTGCTGCCGCCGGCCCGGGACGGTCTCGAGATCAGGCCGGCGGCCCTCGGCAATGCCGCCGGCCGCACCGGTGCCGCCTTGCTGGCGCTGCAGCGGCTGCTGCACCTCGAACCCCTGGCCCCGGCCAGGGATGATGGGGAACCCCTCTGACCAGCGGTGACCCGCGTTCCCGATCCCGGCCCCGAGCTGCTGGCCCGGGCCTCCAGCCTGCGCCGTCTGGCCCTTGACCTTGGCCAGTGCGACGACGACGGCCGTCGCCAGGCCCTGCGGGCCATGGCCGATGCCCTTGAGACCGCCCGGGAGCAGGTGCTGGCGGCCAACGGCGCCGACGTGGTCGCGGCCGAAGCCGCGGGCCTCAGCCCCAGCCTGGTGGCGCGGCTGCGCCTGGACGGTCCCAAGCTGGCGGGGGCCATCGACGGCCTGCGGCAGCTGGCGGCCCTGCCCGACCCCCTCGGGGTGCGCCAGCTGCATCGGCAGCTCGACGACGGCCTGGTGCTGGAACGCCGCACCGTGCCCCTGGGGGTGATCGGTGTGATCTTTGAGGCCCGCCCGGACGCGGTGGTGCAGATCGCCGGTCTGGCGGTGCGTTCGGGCAACGGCGCCATCCTCAAGGGGGGATCGGAGGCGGCCGGCAGCTGTGCCGCCCTGCTCGAGGCCCTGCGCCAGGGGCTGGCCCGCAGCCCCGTCGACCCCGGGGTGCTCGACCTGCTCACCAGCCGCGAGGAGAGCCTGGCCCTGCTGCGCCTCGACGGTCTGGTGGATCTGATCATTCCCCGCGGCTCCAATGCCCTGGTGCGCTTCATCCAGGACAACACCCGCATCCCGGTGCTCGGCCATGCCGATGGCCTCTGCCATCTCTACGTCGACTGTGATGTCGATGTCGCTGAGGCGGTGGCCATCGCCGTCGACAGCAAGACCCAGTACCCGGCGGCCTGCAATGCCATCGAGACGCTGCTGGTGCACCAGGACGTGGCTGCGGATTTTCTGCCACCGGCCGTGGCGGCCCTCGAGGCGGCCGGTGTGGAGCTGCGCGGCGATGGGGCCGCCCGCAGCCACGGCATCGCCGGCATCGCCGGCGAGGAGGACTGGTCCACCGAGTACGCCGATCGCATCCTGGCGGTGCGGGTGGTGGCCAGCCTCGAGGAGGCCCTGGAGCACATCCGTCGCCATGGCTCCCGCCACACCGATGCCATCTGCAGCCGCGATCCGGCGGCGGCGGCGACCTTTCTCGCCCGGGTCGACAGTGCCGGCGTCTATCACAACTGCTCGACCCGCTTTGCCGACGGCTATCGCTACGGCTTCGGCGCCGAGGTGGGGATCAGCACCCAGACCCTGCCGCCCCGCGGCCCCGTTGGCCTTGAGGGATTGGTGACCTACCGCTACCGCCTGCGCGGTCAGGGGCACGTGGTGGCCGACTACGCCGCCGGCCGCCGGCAGTTCCAGCACCGCGACCTGCCCCTGTGAGTGACCGCATCGTGCTGCGGGGCCTGCGGCTGTGGGCCCATGTGGGGGTGCTGGAACACGAACGGCGCCTGGGCCAGTGGTTCGAGCTTGATGCCTGGTTCGAGGCCGACCTGGCCCGGGCCGGCCGCAGCGACCAGCTCGCTGACACCCTCGACTACGTGGCGGCCGTGACGGTGGCCCGGCAGCTGGCGGCCGACCTCTGCTGCCACACCCTCGAGCACTTCTCCGAGCAGCTGCTGGACGCCTTCGCGGCGCTCTATGGCCCCCGCCCGATGGGGTTGGAGCTGCGCAAGTGCGCCGCGCCGATTCCCGGTTTTGACGGCACGGTGGCGGTGTGCCGCAGCCGCCCGTGAACCGACCGCCCCTGGTGCTGGTGCATGGACTGTGGGACACCCCGCGATTGTTCGACCGTCTGGGGGCCTCCCTGCGGCGGGCCTGTCCGGGGATTGAGCTCCATTGTCCCCACCTGCCCCACCGTTGCGGTCAGGTGGCTCTCACGGTGCTGGCGGAACGCCTGGCCAGCGGCATCGAGGCCCGCTTCGGCCGTGATCGCCGCCTCGATCTGTTCGGTTTCTCGATGGGTGGGCTGATCGCGCGTCTCTGGCTGGAGGAGCACGGCGGTGCTGACCGTTGCCGTCGTTTCGTCTGTGTCGGCAGCCCCCAGCGGGGCACCCTCGTGGCCCAGCCCATGCCCCGGCGCTTCATGGCCGGCATCGCCGACATGAAGATCGGCAGTGCGTTGCTGCGCCGCCTGGATGCCGATGCGGAGCTGCTGGCCAGCATCGACTGCCGCAGCTTCTACTGCCCCACGGATCTGATGGTGGTGCCGGGCTGGCGGGCGGTGCTGCCCCGGGGCCCGAGGGAGGCCCTGCCGGTGCTCACCCACCGCCAGCTGATGCATCACCCCCGCGCCATCGCCCGACTCACCGACGTGCTGCTGGCCCCCTGAGCGGCCGCTGCCAGGCCCGAATGGCGGATCAGGGCATCGGTCGACGGTTCCCGCCCCCGGAAGGCCGTGAACACCTCCCGCGGATGGCGGCTTCCCCCCAGGCTCAGCACGGTGTCACGGAAGCGCCGGCCGGTGGCCTGCACGGCCGATTCATCATCAAGGCCGGCGTCTTCGAAGGCGGCGAAGGCGTCGGCGCTCAGCACTTCGGCCCATTTGTACGAGTAGTACCCGGCCGAATAGCCACCGGCAAAGATGTGGCTGAAGGAGCACAGCATGGCGTCGCCTTCGATGGGCGCCATGACGGTGGTGGTGATGGCGATGCGGCGGCGCAGCGCCTCGGGGCTCTCGCCCCCATCGGGCCGCCACTGGCTGTGCAGGCGCAGGTCGGTGAGGGCGAAATGAATCTGGCGCAGGGTGGCGATGCCACCAAGGAAGGTCCGTCCCGCCTGCAGCTTGGCGAAGGTCCCCTCCGGCAGGGGCTCGCCCGTCTGCCAGTGGCGGGCCATCCCCAGCAGGGT
>CAMASU010000076.1 GCA_945861105.1 Synechococcus sp. UW140 | reverse complement strand
CCGGGGTTGTGGCTGGCCGAAAGGATGATGCCACCGATGGCCTGGTGCCTGCGGATGAGGTGCGAAGCGGCCGGGGTGGAGAGAATGCCGCCCGTGGTCAGGATCAGCCGCCCCAGCCCGTGGGCGGCGGCCATGCGGCTGATCACATCGATGGCGTGGCGATTGCCCCAGCGGCCATCGCCCCCGACCACGAGGGTGCCGCCGGCCACCCCGGGGAGGGTGCGCAGGATGGCTTCGATGAAGCTCTCGAGGTAATGGGGTTCGCTGAACCGTCGGCTGCTTTTGCGCAGACCGGATGTGCCGGGTTTCTGGTCCTGAAAGGGCTCAGAGAGGGAGACGCGCTGCAGGGCGCCAGGGGTGGTGGTCACCGGTGGCCGACGGAGGCGGGCCCAACCTATCTCCGCCATGCCGGGTGAACCTGTTTTCAGCCTGACTCCTCCAGAGGCTTCCGCCGTTCATGGTCCCTAAGGTCATGGAAGATCATTCGAAACCTGAGCGATGGCGCCTGCGCTGCTCCTGCGGGGGGTCGCCCTCGGTGTTCTGGTCGTGCTGGCCCCTGTCGTCGGTCGGTCGGCGCCGGCGCTGCCCTTCCCCCAGGCCATCGAGATCTCCCGGGGGGCTGCCAATGCCGTGCTGCGGCAGACGGGCTCCGAGAACTGCCTGCGGGGCAAGCTCACCAATGCCATGGTCACCCTGTCCGACAGCTGCGACGCCAGTGGCCGCCAGGATCCCCTCTGCCGTCTGGCGGATCAGGTGGTGATGGAAACCTCGAATCTCACCATGGCTGTGATGGAAGACACCGCCCAGAAGTTGCTGAGCCTCACGGCCGCTTCTGACCGCCAGGGGGCTGGGCGCTAGGGGGCTCCTTCGCCGTGCAGGTGGCCATCAGTTCGTCGGCCCGACGCAGCAGATCCTCCCGCCGCTCGTAGGGGTTGCCGACCACCGGCACCGCCCTGACCGTGACGGCAAAGGCATTGTCCTTGCAGAGGGCGGTGACGAACTGTCGGTCGAGCAGCCGGTCGGCCCGTTGCCGAGCCTGCTGACAGCTGGCCTCGTCATTGCCTTGGGCACAGGCCACGACCGCGTCGTAGACGGGGCGCAGGTCAGCGCGGGTCAGCGGTTCCCCCGGGGCCTGGGCGACCCCCGCCATCAGCAGAAGCGGCAGCAGGGCCCCTGGAAGCTGGGCTGTCACGGCAGGGATGCAGGGAGCGGCAGTCTGGCGGAAGCCGCACTATCGGATGGCGGTGGAGTTGACACCTCCAGCCCTCGTCCACACCGCCGCCGTCCCTGCTGCAGCTTGCGGGCCAGCCGCGGCGTCACCCCCAGACTGGCCCCCCGCCACAGGCGCTGCATCTCCCGCTCCACCTCCGCCGCCACCGCCGGAGCGTGGACGATCAGCAGCGTTTCGTCGTTGGTGGTCGCCGCCGCCGGGCTCCAGTTGAAGCTGCCGCTGATCACCGTCGATCCGTCGATCACCGCGAGCTTGTGGTGCAGCTTGTCCCCCCGGGCAAGTTTCGGGATGCCCACGGACGCCAGGGGCTGGGCCCAGGGACGGTTGCTGTGTTCCAGTCGGCAGCGCTGGTCCGGCAGCGTCACCCCCATCAGATCCAGGAGTTCGGAATAGCTGCGGTAGGCGAACCCGGGGTCCACCAGGGCACGGATGCTGACGCCGCTGCGGGCACGGGCGGCCAGCACGTCGGCGAGGGGCTGGGCTGAAAACACAAACAGGGCCAAGTCGATGCCCCGTTGGGCCGACCCAAGGCGCTCCCCGATCAAGGCCAGGCCATTGGCCGGGTCGTCGTCCGCATGGGGGGCGAAGAGCACCTCCACCTCAGCAGCACCGAGGTGGACCCGGCGGGCCGAGCCCTCGCCCTTGTCCCTGCCGAAATGCCCCGTCCACAGCCGCTCGAATTCCCCCCGGAACAGGCCGGCCAGGGCGGTGCTGTCGAAGCGGAACAGATGGTTCGCGTTGCCGCTGGTCCGGCCACCGTCGGCATCGCCGTGGATGTCGGAACTGCTGAAGTTGGCTGAACCGGTGACGACCCAGCGGCCATCCACCACCAGAAATTTGTGATGCATCAGGCCACTGCCCCGGCTGCCATCACTGGTGTCATCCCGCAGCGGCACCCCCGAGGCTTCGAGCAGCGCCATCGCATCACCCCGGAATCGCTCTTCGCTGCTCAACCGCCCATCCCGGTCGTGATCCGCCAGGGCCGTCAGTTGCTCCAGTCGGTCGCGACCGTGGATGTCGAGCTCACTGGCATGCAGACCTCCCCAGGGTTGGCGATAGGTGTTTTCCACCACCACCCGTACCGTCACTCCCGCCCGCTGCCGTTCCACCAGGGCTTCGGCGATGGCGGGCAGCGACAGTTCCTGAACGGCCACGACCACCTCCCTGCGAGCCCTTCGGATCGTGTCGATGATCAGGGCCTCGAGGTTGCTGCCCTCGCGCCACCGGCCCGAGGTGGGACTGCGGTAGCGCTCCAGCGTGTCGTGGTTGAAGGCCAGTTCTACGCCCTCCGGCAGGGGCAGACGCCGGTGGATGCGGGGGGTGAAGCCGGCCTGGGCGGTGCAGCCGGCCAGGAGCAGGCTGAGCAGCAGCAGCCATGGAACGGACCACGGCGGCGACGTCTTCGGCATCCGGTCTGGGGAAGGAATCCCCAGGGTTCCCCGCTCAGCTGTGTTCAGGCATCTCGGCAAACCGCAGCATCAGTGCGAACCAGAGGCAGCTCACCACCAGGGTGAGCAGGACCCCAGAACCGATGCCCCAGCGCGAAATCACGAGGGGCACCAGGATCGGCAGTGAGAGTGAACCTGCCAGGGGAAGGCTCAGCACCAGCCAGCGCAGGCCGGCGGAGGGTTGCTGTTTCAGAACCATTCGGCCTGGGCCTGTTCCGGGGTGTTGGTGTTGTCTTCGGGGGTCGAGCGGTTGAACTGGAGGGTGATGTGGCGGTTCTGTTCGCCATCGGCCGCCACCGCTTTGATCGGATACAGCTGGTGACCGTCGCGGAAGGGAACCTGGATGCGGAAGGTGCCGTCGGCCGAGAGGGGAACGACCTCATCGCCGATCGTGAGCGTGGCCGAGGGATCGGTGGCGCCGTAGACGATCAACTCGGCATCGGCCACCAGCCAGAAGGCCCGCTGCCGGGGGGCCACACCACCGATGCCGCTCTCGCTGCGACCGCTGGCCCAGCGGCCGATGCCGGAGTCGTTGAGGGCGCGGGAGAGGGCTCCCCCTTCTTCGCCTTCCTGGTAGGCCTCGGAGCCTGTGCCCAGGCGGCGCCAGCGAATGGTGGCCGTCTGGTACAGGCGCTCGTGGAGGCTCACATCACCGGTTTCGGCCGGAGTGGGCAGGGGGAGGGAGATCGGTGCCGCTTCGAGGGAGAAGGGGACGAACTGGTCGAGGATCTGCTCGCTGGGATGGAGGGCCGGCACCCGGGCGACGGCCGAGAAGGCCAGGGAGTACCAACCGCCATCGGCCAGGCGGAAGCCCAGCTCGACCCGATAGTCACGATCGCTGAGGGGAACAGGGAGGTACCACTCGCTGGCGTGGGCATCCACCACCACTTCCTGGAGGGTGTGGGGATGGCTGGCGCCATCCTGCAGGCCGGTCACATCGGACACCCGCAGACAGAGCTGCCGGGCACCCACGGCTTCTGCGGCCTGACGGCTGGCGGCCGAGATTTCCCAGAACACATAGGCCCACTGGGGATCGCGGGGGAGGAAGACAACGCGGGTGTCCGCCAGGGGCAGGGGGGCATCAACCAGGGCCTCCTCGAGCTCCGCCAGGGTGATGGCCGCCTCGACGGTGCCGGGGGCGCTGAATTCCTGACGGTGGCTGATGGCATCCAGCAGCTCCTCCTTCGACTTGCGGCTGTAGAGCGCAACGCCGAGGTCGCTGGCCACACGGCGCAGCTGGCGCAGGGTGAGACGGGCCAGGGAGGAGAGGGATTTGGAGACCACGGCTTCCGATTAGCTTCGGGATCACTTTGAAGGGTGTTTCCAGTCGTTACAACGAATCCGGGCGGTCACGTCAGCAATCGCTGATCCGTCCCGGGCTGGGACTATGCAGAAACTGCAAGATTTTGAGGCACCCCTGCCGCCCGGCAGCGGCGGATCGGAGCCATAAAAAAAAGCGCCCCGAAGGGCGCCTAAGGGACCTTGAAGGACCCTCATCGTGTGTGTGGTGGGGGGCTGGCTCAGCGGCCGACGCTGCGGTACGGCACTTTCGCCAGGTAGTTGCCGCCCACGCCACTGCCTGCCGCCGCGGGTGTGCGCAGGGCCGGCAGGGAGCGGACCCAGGGCAGGTAGTCCTCGGGGAAGCCGCCGCGCCGCTGGCGGGAGCGCTCGGGCAGGGTGCGGGCCGTGCCGGTGTAGATGATCTGCGGGAATCCCAGAATTCCCCTGTGGTAAGCGTCGTAACGGGGCGAGGTGATGTTGAAGGGGGTTTCGCCCAGGTCACGGGAGCCCACCACGCGGTTGCGATGGAAGGGAACGGTGTCGTAGCCGAAGTTCTCGAGGTACTCCTGGCTATCGAGGATGGCATCGACGACACCCTTGACCCCTTGGGTCATCAGCACCGCGGACCAGGCGATCTCCTCGCTCTTGCCGTGGGTGGGGCGTCCCAGCAGCTTTTCCACCAGGTGGCGCACCACCTTGTAGTTGCTGTTGAGGTTGTAGAAACTGCGGGTGAAGGTGTCCGACAGGCACAGGGAACGAATGAACTCCCTGACCGTGATCTGTCCGTCCCGCAGCTGGGATTCCAGCGTGCGGTCACGGTCGACCTTGAAGGCATGGAAGAAGATCTGACGGTAGGCCGCCTCGATCACGAAATTCTGGTCTTCGCGATCCAGTGCCTTGTCGAGGGAGATCGCCTTCGGGTCCTCGTCGGAACCCACGCGGAAGGCTTTCACCCGGGAGTTCTGGGTGGTGGGCGCGTACTTCAGAAGGGGCAGGGCCACGCGTGCTCGGCATCCGTCGCAGCCGATCGTAGAAGTCACGTCCTGCGGCATCCGCCGACGGGGCGCCGGCACTCACAGTCCGTAACCTTTTCGCAACCCCACCGGGGGGGTCATGGCCTCACCAGCCCAGCAGTGACACCGCCTCCTGCCCCCGGGCCGGGGCGGCGTCGGTGCCGTCGTCATCCCCAAGGCGGGTCTCGATGCAGAGGCTGGCGGTGTTCGACAGCCCCTCGACGGTGCTGCTGCGCAGCCGTCGGTCTGGCCCGGCAAACCAGAAGCGCTCAACCGTGGTCATTGTTTCGTAGCCGGTGCTCAGCCACAGTTCGTTCCTCTCGTCGAGGCGGAACCGACCCGCCACCGGAGCGGTTTCGGCATAGCCGCGATCGCGCAGCAGCAGGCCCCTGCGCCCGGCCCCGTCCTCGGGAATGAGGGCGAAGAGGCTCTCCCCCTGATGCTGTTCACCGGCCTTGTCCCAGGCCATCGAGCCGCTCCAGCGCACGTGGCAGCCGCCCACGACCGCTGCGGGCTCTTGGCCGTGCAGGCGGGCGATGGCCTCAAACCGCGGGTCGCCGGCCTCGACCATGGCCACCACGATCAGCGAGCCGCCGGCTTCGGCCTGGCGGTGCAGCAGATGGTGGCTGCTGCGCTGGGAGCGCCAGCGGCCGGCGCTCAGGCGGAAGAAGCTGAGGGCATCGACGATCGCGTCCATGGGGCGGGGGGTCACGGCTCCGGTGGCCCCATGCTGACGGGTCCCGGGTCGGCGGTCGCCGTGGCGGCACTGATCAGTTGATCGAGGCTCAGGGCCAGGGCGCTCACCCCCAGGTCGGCGGCCAGATCTTCAATCTGGATGGCGGCACTGATCAGCTGATCCACCAGCAGCCCGCGAAAGACCGCGTCGTCCGCCAAAGGGGGCTGGGCTGCGGCCCAGGCCTCCAGTCGGGCGCGGTCGGGGGGCGGCCCTTCGCAGCGGCCGGCCGCCTCCTGGAGGCTGCGCAGGGCGTGGGCCAGCAGCCGCAGGTGCTGTCGTTCGTGCAGGGGCAGGGGCACCGCCTCCAGCTGCAGGGATTCCGCGGCGCTGAGGGGGCCGGCCTCAGCCATCGGTCGGATGGGGGGCGATGCGGAAGCCACAGGCATGGTCACCGTCGAGCCGCCAGTGCACCCGCTCCACCGTGCAGTCGGGAAAGGTGCGACGGATGAGCTGCAGCTCCTGATCGCAGATCAGGGGGAAGGCCTCCGCCACCCGTGACACCGAACAGTGGTACTCGTGCAGAAGCCAGGTGTCGGGGCCGGGCGGGTCGGGATCGGGGAGGGCATCGGCCACGTAGCCCTCCCGCCGTCGCAGCTCCACCAGCTGGCGGATCCGCTCGGCCAGGGGGCCATCGCCGATCTGCGCCCTGTAGGTGTCCGCCAGCTGCTCAGCCTGGCTGCGCAGCAGGGCCTGCACCTGGTCAGGGGGCAACGACTGGCTCAGGGATTCGAGCAGGCCCAGGGCGAACTGTTCGCTGCCATCGGGGAAACGGCCGCGACCGGCGGGGGTGAGCCGCCAGCGGTTGCTGGGCCGCCCTGGGCCGTGGCTGAGGGGGCTGGCCTCCACCAGGCCCTGGTCTTCGAGGCTGCGCAGGTGTCGGCGCAGCACCTGCACCGACAGGCCGAGGTCGTCGGCCAGGGAGGCGGCGGTGGCTTCACCCTGGCGCAGCAGCAGGGTCAGGGTTGCCTCATGGGTGCCTGGAACTGGCGGGGAGACGCTCATCAGCTCGGCATGGCCTGGGCAGAGGCTAGGGCTGCAGGCCCCGGCAGGTCATACCCTTGCCTTACCCTGGGGATAGGAAACCGGGGTGTTTCGTAATTCTCCCGTCCTGATCGAAGGTCCCATGGCCGCTTCCTCTGAGCCCACCGGTGAGCCCACCGGGCAGACCCCTGCCGCCTCCGACAGCCTGGAGGTCATCCGGCGGTTCGCCGAGACCTACGCCCAGCGCACCGGCACCTATTTCTGCAGTGATCCCGGTGTCACCGCGGTGGTGCTCGCCGGCCTTGCCCGCCACAAGGACGAGCTGGGCGGTGCCCTCTGCCCCTGCCGTCACTACGAAGACAAGCAGGCGGAGGTTGAGCAGGCCTTCTGGAACTGCCCCTGCGTGCCCATGCGTGAGCGCAAGGAATGCCACTGCATGCTCTTCCTCACCGAGGACAACCCCTTCCGCGGTGACCTGCAGACCATCTCCATCGAGGAGATCCAGTCCCTCAGCGCCGGCTGACCCCTCTCCGATGACCGCCCTGCCCCTCAGCGACCCCTCCAGCGCCGGCACTGACGCCACCGTCAGTGCCTCCGTCAGTGCGGGCGTCGATGCCCTTGTGGCCCAGCCCTACCGCTATGGCTTCGTCACCGACATCGAGACCGAGAAGATCGCCAAGGGCCTCAGCGAAGATGTGGTCCGGCTGATCTCGGCGAAGAAGAACGAGCCTGCGTTCCTCCTCGATTTCCGCCTGCGGGCCTTCCGCCTGTGGCAGCGCATGGAAGAACCCGACTGGGCGGCCGTCAGCCATCCCCCCATCGACTTTCAGGACATCGTTTACTGGGCCGCTCCCCGGCAGCAGGCCCGCAAGGCCAGCCTGGACGAAGTGGATCCGGTGCTGCTTGAGACCTTCGACAAGCTCGGCATCCCCCTCACCGAGCAGAAGCGCCTAGCCAACGTGGCGGTGGATGCGGTCTTCGACAGTGTTTCGATCGCCACCACCTACCGCGAAAAGCTTGCCGAACACGGTGTGATCTTCTGCTCCTTCGGTGAGGCGGTGGCTGAGCACCCTGAGCTGATCGAGCGCTGGCTGGGCTCGGTGGTGCCCATGGCCGACAACTACTTTGCGGCGCTGAATTCTGCTGTCTTCAGTGACGGGTCTTTTGTGTACATCCCCCGCGGTGTGACCTGTCCGATGGATCTGTCGACCTATTTCCGCATCAACAGTGGCGACACCGGGCAGTTTGAGCGCACCTTAATCGTGGCCGAAGAAGGTGCGTCTGTCACGTACTTGGAGGGC
>CAMASU010000075.1 GCA_945861105.1 Synechococcus sp. UW140 | reverse complement strand
TGGCACGACTGGCCTAACCTTCGCCCAGCTGTCGCCGTGCCGTGAGCGAACCGGAGAGCCTGCCCCCCAAGGCCGCCGCCGCCCCCAAGCCGGCCGCCGCCCCCAAGCCCGAAGACCAGCCCTTCGCCAGCTTTGTGCCTGAGGTGCTGCTGCCGGCCCTGGCGAGCGAGATCCGCCGTTACGGCGGCCCCGAACCCAGCCTGCGGCTGGAGCAGGCCCCGATGCCGGTGGTGGGGGAGCCCTGCTGGCAGGTGGTGGGCGAGTTGCCGGGCGCTCGACGGTTCTGGCTCTGCTTCACCCGTGACGACATCCAGGCCCCCAAGACCATTGCCGTGGCCGAGGCCGGTGCCGACCCCAGCCTGCTCGAGTCGTTTCTGATCGATGAGAAGAAGACAACCCTGGCCCTGCTGGTGAGCCGCACGGTGCAGCGGCTCAACGGCCAGAAATGGCTCGGGCCCAACTGAGCCCCGCGCCCCTTACGATGGGCGATCAGACCAGTGTCCCAGCCGCATGGTTCCCCCCAGCGCCCTCGCCGATGCCCCCGACACCGCAGGACAGCCGGTGTTCAAGGAGCCTGTGAAGGACACGATCCTCACGCCGCGCTTCTACACCACCGACTTCGAGGCCATGGCGGCCATGGACCTGCGTCCCAACCAGGTCGAACTGGAAGCCATCTGCGAAGAGTTTCGCAAGGACTACAACCGTCACCATTTCGTCCGTGACGGGTCCTTCGACGGCGCCGCCGACCAGATGGACCCCGAGACCCGGCGGGTTTTCGTTGAATTTCTGGAGCAGAGCTGCACCTCCGAGTTCTCCGGCTTTCTTCTTTACAAAGAGCTGAGCCGTCGCATCAAGACCCGCAATCCGCTGCTGGCCGAATGCTTTGCCCACATGGCCCGGGATGAGGCCCGCCATGCCGGCTTCCTGAACAAGGCCATGGGTGATTTCGGTGTTCAGCTCGACCTCGGTTTCCTGACGGCGAGCAAGGCCTACACCCATTTCCAACCGAAGTTCATCTTTTACGCCACCTACCTGTCTGAAAAGATCGGCTACTGGCGCTACATCACCATCTTCCGTCACCTCGAGCAGCATCCCGAGAGCAAGATCTTCCCCATCTTCAATTTCTTTGAGAACTGGTGCCAGGACGAAAATCGCCACGGCGACTTCTTTGATGCCCTGATGAAGGCCCAGCCCGACACCGTGCGTGGCCCCATCGCCCGCCTGTGGTGCCGCTTCTTCCTGCTGGCTGTGTTCGCCACCATGTACGTGCGCGACGTGGCCCGCAAGGAGTTCTACGAAGCCCTCGGCCTTGATGCCCGCACCTACGACAAGCTCGTGATCGAGAAGACCAACGAGACATCGGCCCGCATCTTCCCGGTGGTGCTCGACGTCAACCATCCGACCTTCTTCGCCGGCCTGGAGCGCCTGGTGGGTCGGAATGAGACCCTGCAACGCATCGATGCCTCCAACGCCCCTGCCCCGCTGAAGCTGCTGCGCAAGTTGCCGTCGCTGCTGGGCAATGTGGTCGAGATGGCCCGCCTGTTCCTGCTGCCGCCCCTCGTCAGCGATCGTTTCCAACCTGCCGTTCGCTGAGCATGCCCATCTGCTTCGCCGATCCGTCGTGGCGGACTCGGCTGGAGGCCCTGCTGGCCGCCGGCACCGGCGCCGGGGCCGACCTGGTCGAGGTGTTCCTCGAGTCGGGTGATCGTCTGTCGCTGCTGGCCGAACAGGAGCGGGTGACCAGTGTCAGCCCCTCCTTCGGCAGCGGTGCCGGCATCCGCGTGTTCCGCGGCAGCGGCAGCGCCACCCGCGATGGGTTCGTCAGCACCAACAACCTCAGTGATGCCGGCCTGCGCCAGGCGCTGGACCAGGCCCTCGGCATGGTGGGCCTTGACCTGTCTGGTTCCGGGGGGCGCCCCGGTTTTGAGGGCCTTCCCCCTCTGCGGGATCTGGGGGCAGGTCGGGGGGACGGGCTGGCCCGCTGCCCCGGGGTTGCGGAGGCGGCTGAACGGCTGCTCGACGGCACTGCCCAGCTGCAGCGCCACGGCCGCCATGTGCAGGCCCGTCGGGGCAGCTATTCCCGCGATTGGCAGGAGGTGCTGGTGGCGGCCAGTGACGGCACCTTCCACCGTGATCTGCGGCTGCACCAGACCCTGGGGCTGAGTCTGCTGGCCGCCGATGGCGACCACCGCTCCAGCGTCGCCCGGCGGTTCGGCAGCTCCGATGATCCCGATGATCTGCGCCGCTGGGATGCCGAAGCCACGGCCCAAGATCTGGCCGCCAGCAGTGCGTCCATGCTCTACGCCGAGGTGGTGGAAGCCGGCACCTATCCGGTGGTGCTGGCCAACCGCTTCGGGGGGGTGATCTTCCACGAGGCGTGCGGCCATCTGCTCGAGACCACCCAGATCGAGCGGGGCACCACCCCCTTCGCCGACCGGCTCGGGCAGCCCATTGCCCACGAGGCCCTCACGGCCATCGATGAGGGCTTGTCCCCCGGAGCCTTCGGCAGTCTCGCGATGGATGACGAGGGCCTGGCACCCCAGCGCACTGTGCTGATCGAGAACGGGGTGCTGCGGGCCTTCCTCTCGGACCGGGCCGGTGAACTGCGCACCGGCCACCGCCGCACCGGCAGCGGCCGTCGCCAGAGCCATGCCTTCCCTGCCGCCAGCCGCATGCGCAACACCTTCATCGCCGCCGGCCCCCACAGCCCCGACGACCTGATTGCCTCGATCGACCGCGGTCTCTACTGCAAGGTGATGGGGGGCGGCAGTGTCGGCCCCACGGGGCAGTTCAACTTCTCGGTGGAAGAGGGGTACCTCATCGAGAACGGCACCCTTGGCAAGCCGGTCAAGGGGGCGACGCTGATCGGTGATGCCCAGACCGTGATGCCGCGCATCTCGATGTGTGCCAATGACCTTGATCTGGCGGCGGGGTTCTGTGGGTCGGTGAGCGGCAGCATCTACGTCACCGTGGGCCAACCCCACATCAAGGTGGATGCGATCACCGTGGGAGGGCGCTGAGATGACCGTTGCTGAAGCCGGCCTCGATGCCGCGGCGCTGCAGGAGTCGCTCACCGATCTGGCCCGCCGCGAGGGTGTCGGCCAGTGGGACCTGGGGGCAGCCTGCAGCACCGACCTTTCGGTGCAGGTGGACCGGGGGGAACCGCGGCAGCTCAAGGGGGCCCAGCGCAGCGCCGTGACCGTGAGGGCCTGGGATGCCGAGGGCCGTGTCGGCATCACCAGCTGCACCGACCTGTCGCCGGAAGGGCTGGCCCTGGCCCTGCGGGGAGCGCGGGAGGCCAGTGCCTTCGGCGACCGTGAGGATCCACCGCAGCTGTCGTGCCGGGCCACCGAACCGCTGGAGCCCCTCGACCGACCCCTGTGTGAGCTGAGCCCCATCAGCCGGTTGCTCGACACCCTGCTGGAGGCCGAACGGCAGCTGCTGGATCGCCACAAGGCCATCACCACCGTGCCTTACAACGGCCTGGCGGAACGGCGCAGCATGCGGGTGTATGTGAACAGCGCCGGCGCCTGCCGCCAGCAGAGCGCCAGCTCGGCGTCGCTTTACCTCTATGCCCGCGCCGAACAGGCCGGCCGCCGGCCCCGCAGTGCCGGGGCGGTGCGGTTGGCCCATGGCGCCGCCGATCTCGATGTCCAGGGATGTCTGGATGAGTCGGCTGCCCTCACCATCAGCCATCTCGATTACGCACCGATCACCTCGGGCACCTACCCCTGCGTCTTCTCGCCCGAAGCCTTCCTCGATCTGATCGGTGCCTTCAGCAACCTGTTCAATGCCCGCTCGGTGCTGGATGGGGTGAGCCTGTCGACCCGCGAATCGCTGGGGCAATCCCTGGCAGTGCCGTTCCTCACCGTCAGTGATGACCCCCGCCATCCGCTGCACCTGGCGGCAGCGGCCTTTGACGGTGAAGGCACCCCCACGGGCCGGCTGCCGCTCATTGAGGCGGGGGTGCTGCGCCACTTTCTCCACAGCGAGGCCACGGCACGGCAGTTCGGCGTGATGCCCACGGGCCATGGGGGGCTGGGGGCCAAGGCGTCGGTGTCGCCCGACTGGTTTGTGGTCGAGGCCGCCGCCGGCGGTGGTGCCGGTGACACCAGCCTGAATCGGGACACCGCCAGCGGTGTGGTGTGGATCGATTCCCTCTCGGCGCTGCATGCCGGCGTGAAGGCCAGCCAGGGGTTGTTCTCCCTGCCGTTTGATGGCTGGCTGCTGCAGAACGGTGAACGGCGTTCGATCGAGGCCGCCACCGTGGCCGGTGACATCCGCACGGTGCTGCAGTCGATCCTGGCCCTGGAGGGGGAGCCGGTGCTGACGCCGTCGGGGCTGGCTCCCCACGTGTGGGTCGAGGGGTTGTCGATCACCGGCGAGGCCTAGTGCGGATCCTGTTCTGGGGCACGCCGGCCTATGCGGTGCCCACCCTCGAAGCGCTGGCTTCGGCGGGCCATGAGCTGGTGGGGGTGGTGACCCAGCCCGACCGTCGGCGGGGGCGAGGGGCTGCCCTGGTGCCATCGCCGGTGAAGGCCCGCGCGCTTGAGATTGCAGCGGTGCGGGGCCATGAGATCCCTGTCATCACGCCGCAGCGGATCCGCCGGGAGCCCGACACCCAGAGGCGTCTCGCCGATCTGGGGGCCGACCTGTCGGTGGTGGTGGCCTTCGGTCAGCTGCTGCCGCCGGAGGTGCTGGCCCAGCCACCCCTGGGCTGCTGGAACGGCCACGGCTCGCTGTTGCCCCGTTGGCGCGGTGCAGCACCGATCCAGTGGGCATTGCTGTCGGGCGACACCACCACCGGGGTGGGAGTGATGGCCATGGAGGCCGGTCTTGACACGGGCCCCGTGCTGCTCGAACGGGCCATCGGCATCGGCCTGTGCGAAAACGCCGCCCAGCTGGCCGCCAGGCTGTCGGCGCTGACGGCGACCCTGATGCTCGAAGCCCTGCCCCGCATTGCCGCCGCCGGTGCGGGGCCAGAGCACGAGCGGCTGGCACGGCTGCAGGTGCGGCCCCAGGCGGTTGAGGGGGTGACGTTGGCGCGGCTGTTGACCAAGGAGGACCGCGAGATCGACTGGAGCTGGTCTGCCCTCGAGATCCACCGGCGGGTGATGGGTCTCTATCCCGATGCCCAGACCCGCTGGGGGGAACGGCGGCTGAAGCTGTTGGCCAGTGAACCGCTGGTGGAGCGGCTGGCAGACCAGCTCACGCCCGAAGCGGCGGCCCTGAGCCGTCGATCGTGGCCCCGGGCTGAACCCGGCACGGTGCTCGAGGCGGTGAAGGGGCTGGGGCTGGTGCTGGCGACGGGCGGATGTCCGCTGCTGCTGCGGCGCGCTCAGCTCGAAGGCAAGGCGGCGGTGGAAGGGGAGGCATTGCGCCAGCAACTGAGCTGACGGGGCAGCAGCTGGCCGGCGACGGCCAGGGTGAGTGCCAGGCCCTGCAGGCTGCTGACCACCGCCAGGGCCATGCAGATGGGGCAGTGGAGCAGTCCCAGCTCGCTTCCCGTGGTCATCGAGCCAGCCCGGAGATCCTTTCAGCGTAGGGGCGGGCAGCGGAAGCGCGGCCCAGAACCCCGTCGATTGACGGATGGGCCATTCGGCCCAGGCACGGAACACTGGAACGATTCCTGCTCCACCGGTCCATGGCCTTCAGCACTGCGGATCCATTGGCCATCAGCGTTGGGGGGTCGCTGTACTGGGGGGGACTGAGTGGTCGCCTGACCATCACCAACACCGGCAGCCAGATGCTGCGCGGCTGGAGCCTGCGCTTCCGCACCCGCCTCACCAATCTCAAGGCCTGGACGATGGTGGCGGATGTGGTGGCCCATGGCGATGGCACCAGCACCGTCACGCTGCGCAACACCGCCTGGAACGGCAGCCTGCGGCCGGGCCAGAGCCTCGAACTGCACTTCAACGCCACCACGCCCGTCGGCACGGCGCGCAGCGGCGCTGTCACCGAAGCCCTCGTGACCACCGTCAGCACGCCGACCCCACCTGTTCCTCCAACCCCAACACCGACACCCACACCCACACCACCCCCCCCGCCTGTCCCCACACCCACGCCAACGCCGATCCCCGGGGCTGACCGTTGGGGGGAGCAGTTCTTTGCGCCCTATGTCGACATGGGGCTTTATCCGGTGACCGATCTCGATGGGCTGGCCCTTCGTCATGGGGTGGGCCTGCTGACCCTGGGCTTCATGCAGGCCAGTCCCACCGGGGTGCTGGCCTGGGCGGGGCTGGATGCATTGCGGCTCGACAGCAGCCACCCCCAGGCCCGCGCGATCCGCAACGAGATCGCCGAACTGCGGGCCGTGGGTGGTGATGTGATGGTGTCGCTGGGTGGGGCGGCCGGTGAAAGCCTGGCCACGGACTACCGCCGCCGGGGGCTTGATGCGCCGGCCCTGGCGGCCGCCTATGGCAGTGCCGTCGACACCCTGGCCCTGCGCAAGCTGGATTTCGACATTGAAGGGGCCGCCCTGGCCGACACGGCGACGCTGCGGCTGCAGATGCAGGCCATCGCCCTGCTGCAGGCCAGCCGCCCAGGGCTGGGGGTGTGGTTCACCCTGCCGGTGTTGCCGCAGGGACTGACCACCAGTGGCGTCAATGCCATGCGGCTTGCCCTGGCGGCCGGCGTTGTGGTTGATGGGGTCAATGTGATGGCCATGGATTACGGCGACAGCGCCGCACCACCGGCACTCAAAAGCATGGGCGCCTACGCGATTGAGGCTGCCGTGAGCACGTATGGGCAGCTGCAGCCGTTGTTCGCGGCGGCTGGCCGCAGCCTGGGCTGGAACCAGATGGGCATCACGCCGATGCTGGGGGTGAACGACATCACCAGTGAGGTGTTCCGCCTTGAAGATGCGGCGCTGCTGGAGACCTTTGCGCGCGAGAAGAGCCTGGGGATGCTGTCGATGTGGTCGCTCAACCGTGATGCCCCCGGCCCTGCCGGTCAGGTGGCCAACACCCATGCGGGCCTGCCGGGCATCGCGGCAGGGGCGTTCAGCAACAGCTGGGGCGATTACGGCAGTGATCCGATCCTCAATGCCGCCGGCGCCAGCCGAATCACAGTGGCGGCCACCGACCGGCTGCTGAATGCCAGTGTCGGAGTGCTCGACACCTTTGTGCTCGGTTATGCCTGGGGGCGGCAGCTCGAAATCCGTGGCTTTGATCCCACCCAGGACCGCCTGGATCTGACGGGCTTCTGGCAGCAGAGCACCGAAGCGCAGGTGGTGTCGCTGGGCAGCGGCGGCAGCCGCGTCGACCTGCCCTTCAACCAACAGCAGATCGTGCTGCCCGGCGTTGAGGCCACAGCCCTGGCGGGGGCGTTGCAGCGCTAGCAGATCCAGGAGCAGCTGCGGTTGGCCCATTTCCGCGGGGACCTGCAACAGCTGCTGCCCCAGACCCCTGATGGCAACGGTCGGCGCCAATGGCGCCTGAGCCCCACCGCCACCGGTCTGTTTGCTGGCTGAAGAGCAGCAGTGAACCGACGGAGTGTTGTGATCCTGACCTTGCGCGGACCTGCCCTTGCCGCCAACGTGAAATCCCATCCCCCGAGGAGCCCGACGATGAGCTGGACAGAGCTGGAACGGCTCGTCACCACCGCCGAAGCCGACGGCAGCCTCCGCCGCGCCTTGCGCCGTTGCCGCTCCCAGGAGGAGCTGGTGTTGGCGTCCCGCCGTCTGGGTTACCGCATCACCCGTCAGGACCTGGCGGCAGCGCTTGAGGAGCACCGGCGGGGGGAGGTTGAGGTAGGGGTTGACGCCCCCGAGACCGGTGGCGCCATACGAGAAGCACACAGCCGGCGGTGGAGACCGTAGAAAGCGTGGTCCTGATCTTGTAGATGCCGCTGGTGACTTCCTGATCTTTACTGTGGTGGCCATGGATTACGGCGACAGCGCTGCACCACCGGCGCTCAAAAGCATGGGCCTGCCACACCTTCCGCCATTCATTTCCCACCCATTTACTGGAGCAGGGCGCCGATATCCGCACGATTCAAGAGCTACT
>CAMASU010000074.1 GCA_945861105.1 Synechococcus sp. UW140 | reverse complement strand
ATGCTGGAGTTAACGTTTTGGCTACTTGTGCTAGTTCTTCTTTTTCCTGTGGGCTCATAGTTGCTAGATCTTTAGTAGCGGCCATCGCTGCTTTTTGTGGATTGATATCTGGATTAAGTTGTTTCATCGGCCGAGCTGCTCGCCCGGCTGCTGCAGGCCCAGCAGCCGGTGGCGGCCCAGGCCCTGCGCCGCTTGCTCCCCCTCGACGATGGCGCCGCGGCCGACGCCTTCGCCCCCTGGCAACCGCCGCTGGAACGCTGCCTCGGCCCCGACTGTTCCCTCTGCCCCAGCCTGGCGCCGCCGCAGGCGGCCTCGCTGGCGGCCCCCCGGCCCTTTCGGCTGCATCGCCTGCCCCGGGGTCGCATCTGGATCCGCCCGCCGGTCACGGACCCCTGGGGCAACACCCTGGCGGTGGCGGTCGAGGACCGGGCCGGGGTGCCCCTCGAACCCCTCTGCCGCCGGTATCCGCTGGGGGGCAGCGCCTGCCTGCATGCCGAGCCCCTGCCATCGCCCCGGCCCCCGGGGCCGCCCCTGGTGCTGGAGGGGCCGGTGCTGGCGGTGGCCGAGCTGTCGGCCGAGGTGTACTACCACCAGCTGCTGGAGCTGGCGCCACGGCTGGGGCTGGCCCTCGAACGCCTGGCCCCCGAGGAGCGGCCACGATTGCACCTGTGGCACAACGCCGGCCAGCCGGCCCTGCTCGAGGCCCTCGGCATCGACCGGCTGGTGCCCCGCGACCGCTGGATCGCCGCCGTTGACCATCCCCACCTGGAGGCTGCCGAGCTGATCGTTCCCGACTGGATCGCCCCCTTCGGCGAGCCATCGCCCCGGTCGATCGACTGGCTGCGGGAGCGGCTGCTGCCTCGTTCTGCCAACGATGCGCCGGGGGAGCGCTGGCTGTGGCTGGGCCGGGCCCCCTCCCTGCGGCGGCCGGTGTGGGGTGAACCGGAGCTGCTGGCGGCGGCGATCGCCGCCGGCGTGCCCCTCGAGCCGGTGGATCTGCAGGCGATGGCCCTGGCCGACCAGGCGCTGACCCTGGCGGCGGCCCGGGTGGTGGTGGCGGCCCATGGCAGTGCCCTGGCCAACCTGGCCTTCTGCGGCGCCGGCACCGTGGTGCTCGAGCTGGTTCAGACTCGCTACAGCCCGCCTTATTTCCATGCCATTGCCGCCCACCGGCGGCTGCAGCACCGGCGGCTGGCGCAATCGCAGCTGCCGCCGCCGCTCTACAGCGATCTGTTCTTTGATGCCCCCATCGCCGAACCCATCGTGCTCGATCCCGACCCGCTGATCGCGGTGCTGCAGCATCTGCGTGAGACCGGAGGTCTTCCCGATGAACCCTGAGCCGGACGACGACCAGGCCCTGCTGCAGCAGCTGGCCGGTGACCTGCCGGAGGAGGAGCTGCTGGGCCTCTGCGCCCGCCTGGCCGAGCGGCTGCTGCGCGACGGCTGGACCGCCGAGGCGGCCCGGTGGCGCACCCTCAGCCTGGTGCCCACCAGCGTCGCCGACCGGGAGGAAGCCCTGGCCCAGGCCCGGCGCCGGCTGGAGGGACCCCAGCCAGCTGGCACCCTCGAAACCCTCACCTCGACCGACCTGCCCCCCGCCTGGCGGGATCTGCTCGAGCATCTGCGCACCCACCGTGACGGGCCGGTGCCCGGTGAGCTGGTGCGGGCCGCCGTGGTCGGCGAGGTGCCTGCCGAGGCGGTGCAGCTGGGTATGGCCGATCTCTGCCTGGCGCTCGATCACCAGGGGCTGGCCGAGGTGCTGCTGCGGCGGCTGGCGACCTGTTCGGGCCTCGAACCGCCGGCCTGCAACCGCCTGGGGGTGACGGCCTTCCGCCGGGGCGATACCTGGCAGGCCGAGCGCTGGTTCCGCACGTCGTTGCGGCACACGGTGGCCCAGGCGGTGGTGTGGTTCGAGCTGGCCCGGGTGCTGCGGTTGCAGCGGCAGCACGATGAGGCCCTCGAGGCGGCCGAGGCGGGCCTGGGCTACGCCCCCGACCACCCCTGGGGTCTCAAGCTGCGGATGCGCATCCTGCTCGAGGTGGGGGGCTGGCGCACTCTGGAGGTGCTCGACGACCATGGCGCCCTGCCCGACGATGACGAGCTGCGCCAGGTCTTTTGCCGCACGCCGTTGCCGCGGCTGCAGGCCTGGCGGCGGTCAGCGCCACCGCCTCCGGGGCTGGCGGTGCGGCTGCCCCTGCGCCAGCGGTTGCAGGCCATCGGTCGGCTGGAGGTGATCCATGGCCGCAGCCTGGCCCCCCTGCAGTGGGCCCGGGCCCACGATCTGCTGCCGGCGGGCCTGCCGGCCCAGCCCTGGGCCAGCCGCGACCCGGTGGCCGTGCGGGAACGGCTTGAGGCCGCCGGGCTGGTGCCTGCCAGCGAACGGGGGCTGTGGTCGGCCGAAGACAACCCCCCGCTGGCGCCGCCCCCCGGTCGCCAGAGGCTGGTGCTGCTCGAACGGGGGCGCGACCGGCTGCTGCCCGTGGCCCTCGGCCCCGGCTGGCTGGCGGGGGCCTGGCGGCTGCAGCCCGTGGGGCTGACCCTGCCGGGTCCTGGCGACGAGACGGTGTTGCGCCAGCACGGCTGGGAACTGCTGGCCCCCGCCGCCGATGCCTGACGACGCTGACGGGGCGGCCCAGCGCGCCCGGGGGCTGCTGCAGGGGCTGCAGGCCGATCCCCGGCGGGCCGACCTGGTCCGCTCCCTGCATTTTCTGCCCCTTGACGGGGCCACCATCGCCGGGCTGTTGCCGTTGCTGCGCCAGGTGCCCCTGGCCGATGACGCCTCGCCGTTGCTGCCCTGGGTGCGGTCGGACTGGGAATGGGTGGGGGGCGACCGCGACCTGGCCTGCCGCCTGGCCCGCCGGGCCCTTGACGATCCCGACGAGGGGGGTGGGCTGCCCCAGGTGCTGCTGATCGGTGCCCCCAAAAGCGGCACCACCTCGCTGCTGGCCTACCTGCAGGTGTTTCCCGAGCTCTGGCGCCATCCGCGCAAGGAGCTGCACTTTCTTGACGGCCGCTGGGCCTGGGGTGAGGACTGGTACCGGCTGCAGTTCCCGTCGCCCGGCCGCTTGCAGGGGCGCCTGGCCATGGAGGCCACGCCCGACTACCTGCAGGATCCGCAGGCCCCCGAGCGGGCCGCGGCCCTGATGCCCGAGGCGCGGCTGATCGTGCTGCTGCGCGAGCCCCTGCGGCGGGCCCTCAGCTGGTTCCAGCATCGCCAGCGCTCGCTGGGGGTGGGCGAAGAGGCTGAACAGCTGATCAGCGCCGAACTGCACCAGCTGGAGCGCCTGGGCCCCGAGCAGCGGGCGCTGCTGGGGTGGCGGTCGCCCAATTGTCTGGCCGGCAGCCTCTATGTGGACCAGATCAAGCGCTGGCTTCGCTGTTACCAGGAACACCAAATCCTTGTGCTGCGCTTTGAGGATCTGGTGATGGATCCAGCAGCAACCTGTCAGCGGGTGGGGCGATTCCTGGGTCTACCGCCTAGGGAATTGACCCTGGAGCACCGGCAGAACCTAGGCCAGGCCTGGAATGTGGCGCCCGACCCCTACCCGCCGCTCTCCAGCCGGCTGGCGGGCCAGTGCCGCCGCACGGTGCTGCGCGATGCCCTGCAGTTGTGGCAGCAGATCTGAGGCCCCGCCGTGGCGTCGAATCTGAGAAGGCTCTAATCGTCGATCCCTGACATACGCCCCTTCTGCCGCGCTGATGCTCCGGATTTGCAGTCCGACGTGGTAATTTCAGTTCAGCGCCACTGATTCCTCCCGCCAGGGCCGAACCATGACTGTTACCAACACCTCGACTCTTTCAATCTTCACGACCCCGCTTTCCGTTCCGGTAGCACCTGCTGGTACGAATGCGAATTCGGTGGATGCCACTTCTCCGGGTGGCTTGCAGCTTGGCGGTGAGGGTACGACTTACAGCACCACCAACTTCGCAGCTGCCCCACAGAACGTGGTGTTGACCGGTGACGGAAACCGGCTCAATGTCGGCGGTGGTGCCGCCAACGTTGCAGTTCTTGGTGGCGGTCAGATCGTCGAATCTACCCAGTTCCTGGGAGCCGACTCCGGCAAGCTCTTCAGCATCGACCTTGGCGGTGATAGCGCCGAAGCGGCTAATGCTTCTAATACACTTGCCACGGTTGACGTCGCAGCCACTGTCTCGGGTAATTCCGTTGGTGAGACCGTCTCGATTGCTGATGCTGCAGGCGGCATGACGCTTCCTACCACCAACTTCTATATTCATGGTGGTACTGGTAATGACACCATCGTCGGCTCCTTCCTCAACGACTTCCTGCGTGGTGGTGCCGGCGACGACACAATTGCTTCTTACGCCGGCAACGACATCGTTCGTGGTGGTTCTGGAAGTGACTTCATCCAGTTCGGTGCTGATGGAGCCAATTCTGACACCCTCTACTACACCACTGACCAGGTGGTCAATGGTGACGCGGACACCATCGATCAGTTCCAGACTGGCTCCGACAGGATTGTCTTCGACAACACTGTTGATTCAACAGTTGTCTTCTCTGGTGGTGATGATTCCTCTGGTTACACCACCATCACCTTCACAAGCGGCACTCAGAGCTCCCAACTCTCTGTTGTCGGCACCAGCAGCAAGATTTTCAAGACTGACATCTTCTTCCTGGCATGACTTGCAGCCAAAGGCCCTGAGTTTCTGCGATTCAACCCTCTGCCAACGGCAGGGGGTTTTTTATGTGAGTAGCCGCAGCTTCAGCCTCAGCCCTTGGCCTCCATCCAGTTGCTCCCAGCGGCGATCTCGACCACCCGCGGCACCGACAGGGTCACGGCCTGTTCCATGGTGCGCACCACCAGGGCGCTGACGGCAGCTTCAGCCGCCGGGTCGCATTCGAGCACCAGTTCATCGTGCACCTGCAGCAGCAACCGGGCCGGCAGGGCCTGCCGTTGCAGTTCGCCATCCAGGTCGATCATCGCCTTCTTGATGATGTCGGCACTCGAGCCCTGGATCGGTGCATTGGCGGCGGCCCGCAGCTGCTGGGCTTCCATCCCCCCCCGTCGGGCCACCTCCAGGTCGATCTCTTCGGGTGGTCGCCCCAGCAGGCGGCCCAGCCCCTGGGGATTGAAGGCAAATGGTCGCCGGCGACCCATGATCGTTTCCACCCAACCCTGGCTGAGGGCCAGCCGTTCCTGCCATTCCAGAAAGGCGAACACCAGCGGATAGCGCTCGCGGAACCGCCCCAGAAAGGTCTTCGCATCCGCCTGGCTCACCCCGGTGGCGCGGGCGAACCGTTGGGCCCCCATGCCGTAGATGACGCCGAAATTGATCGTCTTGCCCAGCCGCCGTTCGTCGGCCGTCACCGTGTCTTTCTCCAGCAGCAGCCGTGCCGTGAGCGCATGCACGTCATCCCCCTGCCGGTAGGCCTCGATCAGCGTCTCCTCCCCCGACAGATGCGCCAAAATGCGCAGCTCGATCTGGCTGTAATCGGCACTCAGCAACCGCCAGCCTTCCTGCGGCAGGAACGCCTGGCGGATGCGGCGGCTGAAGGCCGTGCGCACCGGAATGTTCTGCAGGTTCGGATTGCTGCTCGACAGCCGGCCCGTTGCCGTCACGGCCTGGTTGAAATCGGTGTGCACACGGCCCGTTTCAGGTTCCACCAGCGCCGGCAGGGCGTCCACATAGGTGCTGCGCAGCTTGCTCAGCGTGCGGTGTTCCAGCACCAGCGCCACCACCGGGTGGTCGTCCTCCAGCTTCTCCAGCACCGCCGCATCGGTGCTCCAGCCGGTCTTGGTGCGGCGTGACTTGCGCCGGTCGAGCCCCAGCGTCTCGAACAGCAGCTCCCCCAGTTGTTTGGGTGACGCCAGGTTGAAGCTCACCCCCGCCGCCGCCTGGGCTTCCCGTTCCAGCCGCTCCAGGTCGCCGGCCATTTCGGCCCCGAGGGCCGCCAGGTAGGTGCCGTCGATGCGGATGCCCGTGGCTTCCATCCGCGCCAGCACCGGCTCCAACGGCAGTTCCAGCTGCTCCAGCAACGGCCGCAGCTTCGGGCCCAGGGCGTCGAGCTCCTGGCGCAGCCGTGGCGTCAGCCGTCGCGTCAGGTGCACATCCATGGCGCAGTACCGGGCGGCCACCTCCACCGGCACATCGGCGAAGGTCTGGCCCTTGGCCACCAGTTCGCTGAAGCCCGTGGGCCGGAAGCCATAACACCGTTCGGCCAGGTCCTCGAGGGCATGGCGGGCGTTGGCGTCGCGCAGATAGTCGGCCAGCAGCGTGTCCATCACCACGCCGTTCAGCTCCAGCCCGTGGCGCAGCAGGATCAGCCGGTCGTACTTGGCGTTCTGCAGGGTCTTGGGGTGGCCGGCGCTGGCCAGCCACGGGGCCAGCGCCGCCAGCACCGGCGCGAGCGGTAAGCCGGCGGGCTGATCGAGCCGTGGGCTGTGGCCCACCGGCAGGTAGGCCATGGCCTCGGGCCCCTCACCCCAGGCCAGGCCGATGCCCACCAGCTGCGCCCGGAACGGATTGAGGTCGGTGGTCTCGGTGTCGAGGGCGACGGGCGCCTCGGGGTCGGTGCAGGCCAGCAGCGTCTCGAGCAGCGTCCCCAGCTCGGCGGGGTCCTGCAGGATCCAGGGCTGCAGCTCCGGCGCGCAGGGTGCCGCGGGTTCGACGGTGGTTGCTGTGGCCGTTTCCGTCCCCGTTGGTTCGGCTGCAGCCGTTGGTGCGGGGATGGTGGCCCCGGCGGCTGAGAAGAGGGTGGCGAACTTCGGCACCTGCCGCACCAGGCTGGCCAGCTCGAGGGTCTCAAGCTCCTGGGCCAGCCGGTCGGCCTGCACCTGCCCCAGGGCCAGCCGCGGTTCCGCCGGCAGCGGCACCGTCACCAGGATTTCGGCCAGGTGCCGCGAGCGGTAGGCACTGTCGCGACCGTCTTCCAGCCGGCTGCGCAGGGCACCTTTCTGTTGGTCGAGGGCGGCGTAGATGCCGTCGAGGGTGCCGTGCTGCTTCAGCAGACCGATGGCGGTCTTGGGGCCCACGCCCTTCACCCCCGGAATGTTGTCGCTGCTGTCGCCGGTGAGGGCCTTGAGGTCCACCACCTCGGCCGGCGTCACCCCCAGCTTCGCCAGCACCCCCGCCGCATCGATCAGGGTCGGCCCCGCCGACTTGGCATAGGGCCCGCCCCCCATGTACAGCACCGCGATGTCGCGCTGGTCATCGACCAGCTGGAACAGGTCCCGGTCCCCCGACAGGATCCGCACCCGCCAGCCTTCATCGGCCCCGCGGCGGGCCAGGGTGCCCAGCACATCGTCGGCCTCGTAGCCCGGCGCCTCGCACGTTGGCAGGTCGAGCCCCTCGCGCAGGATGCGCTGCAGGTTGGCCAGGTCGCTGAAGAAGTGTTCCGGCGCCTCGTCGCGGTGGGCCTTGTAGGCCGCATCGGCCTCGTGGCGGAAGGTGGGTTCGGCCGTGTCGAAGGCGATCACCAGACCCTGGGGCTCCAGGCCGCCGCAGGTGTCGAGCAGGGCCTTGAGAAAGCCGTAGGTGACGCTGGTGGGCACGCCGTCGCGGGTGGCCAGGCCCCCGTCGCCTCCCTTGCTGAAGGCGTAGAAGCTGCGGAAGGCCAGGGAGTGGCCATCCACCAGCAGCAGCAACGGTCGGGGGCTCACCATGGCCGGTGGTCGCTGCGGCCCAGCCTGGCAGGCGGTGTTGCCGCATCGGGCATCCTGGAGGCAGCCGGCCGTGACCGATGCCCCGCCAGCCCAGCCGCTACGCCGTGCATCTGCTGCTGGAGGGGGGCCATCGGCAGACCGTCCATTTCGCCGACATCGCCAGTTTCCAGAGCTGGTACGCCGACAACCTCAACCAGCCCGACGCCCAGGCCTTCGTCAATGTGCCCCTGCGGGGCCTCGAGGGCGAGTACCTGGTGCTGCGTCCCCGGGCGGTGCTGGCGGTGCATGTGGAACCCGAATTCCGCAGCCTTGACGATGGCTGAACCGTCCCCTGCGCCGTGATGACCGAAGACCGCCTGCGGTTGCTGTGGGGCCTCACCATCGCCGCCGGTGCCACGGCCCGCGTGCTCGCCCGCCTCAGCGGCCTGCCTGGGGTGGTGTTGCTGCTGGCCTCGGGACTGGTGATCGGTCGCGCCGGCTTCGGCTGGGTGCAGCCCCTCGACCTGGGCACGGGCCTGGGCACGGTGGTGGGTCTGCTGGTGAGCCTG
>CAMASU010000073.1 GCA_945861105.1 Synechococcus sp. UW140 | reverse complement strand
CACCTGAAAGGCAGGCCGGCAGCGGGCAGCCAGCTCGACCCCTTCGATCACCGGGCAGCGGCTGGGCAGCAGCTGCGCCTGGATCTCACCGCCGATGCTCAGCTGCTGATCCAGCCGCTGATGGCGGCGCATCTCTTCAAGCAGCAGTTCGTTCTCGATCGCGACGGCGGTCTGGTCGGCCACCAGCTGCACATGGCGGCGACGCACATCGCTCCACGAGAACTGCGGGTCGGCGCTGAACACATACAGCCGCCCCCGCTGGCGGTTCTTGGCCACCACCGACGTGCCGAACAGCTGCACATCCCCCAGGTGGCGCCGCACCAGCCGATCCAGCCGGGTCGCCATGGCCTCATCCCCGGCCTGGCGGTCGAGATCCTGGTCGCTCAGCACCGCCAGCTGCTGCAGCAGGGCCGCACAGCGGTCGGGGGGTGAACTGTGCAGCTGCTCGCGCCAGAGGCTGCCGTCACTGCGAAACGACAGCAGCAGCGATCCCTCGGCATCCACCAGGCGGGCGGTGAGCAGCGGCACCAGCTCGAGAAAACGGCTGAGGTTGGTGAAACTGCGCAGGGCAAAGCCCAGGGAGGCCAGCAGTTCCTGGGTGCGGCGCTGTTCCCGGTTGAGGCTGTCGATCAGCTGCCGCAGGGAAGCGGCCGGGGTGAGCGGCTGGGCGCCCATGGGGGTGCCGGGTGGAGTTCCACCGTAGCGACGATCCGCCCCGGCGCTGGTCAGCGGGCCAGCAGCGCTTCGACGAACTCGAAGCTGTTGAACGGCCTCAGATCCCGCAGGCCCTCGCCGGCACCGATGAAGCGGATCGGCAGACCGGCCTCGGCCGCCACCGCCAGGGCCACACCGCCGCGGGCGGTGCCGTCGAGCTTGGTGAGCACCACACCGCTGAGACCGGCGGCCGGGGCAAAGGCCATGGCCTGGCGCAGGCCGTTCTGCCCCTGGCTGGCATCCAGCACCAGCAGCGACTCGACACAGGCCTCGGGGGCCAGACGGTCGACGATGCGCCGCACCTTGGCCAGCTCTTCCATCAGGTTGTTCTTGGTCTGCAGCCGGCCGGCGGTGTCGACCAGCAGCAGTTCACTGCCGCGGGAACGGGCGGCGCCGATGGCGTCGTACACCACGGCGGCGGGATCGGCATTGGCGGAGGGATTGGCAATCAGCGGCACGGCGCTGCGGTCGGCCCAAACCTGCAGCTGCTGCACAGCCGCCGCCCGGAAGGTGTCGCCGGCGGCGATCAGGCAGCTGTAGCCGCTGCGCACGGCCAGATGGGCCAGCTTGCCCAGGGTGGTGGTCTTGCCCACACCGTTGACCCCCACCAGCAGCCAGATGTTGAGCACCCCGCGGCGGGGGGCCAGCAGGGGGCTGCGGCCGTCGGCCAGCGGTGCATCAAGCAGCTGCCGCAGTTCGGACCGCAGCAGGTCGAGGGCCTCGGGCCCTTCGAGCACCGTCTCGTTCATGCGTCGCCGCAGGCGATCGAGCAGCCGATCGGTGGCCTGCACCCCCACGTCGGCCCGCAGCAGCAGCGACTCGATCTCATCGAGGGTCTCGCCGCTGAGAGGGTCGGTGCCCAGGCGTTCGAGCAGGCCGGTGACGAACCCCTGGCGGGTCTTCTCCATGCCGCGCCGCAGGCGGCTGAGCCAGTCGATCTCTTCGAGCGAGACGTCATCAACGCTGCGGCCCTGGGCCGCAAGCACCTCGGCGGACCAGAGGAAGGCGTCGTCGAGGGCCCCGAGGCTGGGGTCATCCCCATCGCCCTGCCTGTCCTCGACGGCAGGTGCCTCGGGGGTCTGCAGCACCGCCAGCCGCTCCTGCCGCTTGGCCATCGCCTGCTCCAGCAGCGAGGGTTGCGGTTCGGGAGTGGGTTGGGGTTCCGGTTCGTGTTCTGGAGTGGGTTCGGGTTCGGGTGGGACGAAGGATTCGGGTTCGGGTTCGAATTCGGGCGCAACCTCGGGGGCGGCGGTCTGCTGCTGGGCCTTCAGACGGGCGTAGGCCTCGCGGGCCCAGGCCAGGGCGTCCTGCTGGGGATCGGCCTCCGCCGGCGGCGGGGTGGCACTGCGCTGGAACCAGTCGAACTCGGCCATCGGATCAGGACTGCAGGGGATGGTCGAGGGCGACGGTGTAGCGGCGCAGCACCCCGTTGATCATGCGCCGCCCCGCCTCATCGCTGTAGCGATGGGCCAGTTCCACCGCTTCGTTGCATGCCACCGCCGACGGAGTGCCGAACCGTTCGATCTCCACCACCGCCAGCCGCAGGATGTCCTGGTCGATGCGGGGCAGGCGGGTGAGGCGCCACCCCTCCATCACCCCATCGATGCGGCGATCGAGGTCGGGCTGGGCGTCGATGACCGCCTGGCTGCGTTCAAGGGCCCAGCTGCGCAGGCTGGCCTGGTCGGCCAGCGACAGCAGCCGCGGCAGATCGAGGCTTGCCGACAGCCGGTTGAGCACCTGCTCCGACCGTTCGAGGCCCTGGCTGAGGTGCTGCCGCACCCGCGGCAGGTCGCCCTCCGACAGTTCACTCTCCAGCAGGGCCTGCTGAACCTGCTGCAGATCCTCGGCCGAACGGTCGAGGGCATCGCGCAGATGGCTGGCCAGGGAGGCCAGGGCCTGGGCCAGCAGCTGGTCGACCCCGGGGGCCCGCTCGGCACGACCACTGCGCTGCCCAAGGATCAGCAGGGCCAGTTCCCTGGCGATGGAACGGTCAGACATGGGTTCAGGCCTTGGGCGGCACGGTGGCAGACGACGGCCGCAGCTGGGCCAGCAGACTGGCAAAACTGCGACTGGCCGGGGGTTCCCGGTCGTCTGGGCTGACGATGCCGGCCGAGATGATCGTGCGGAAGGCATCCTCGACGGTCATGTCGAGGTCCCGCACCGCCGTTTCGGGCACGACGCAGTACCAGCCGGTGGTGGGGTTGGGGGCGGTGGGGATGAAGACGCTCAGCATCGGCTGGCCGAATCCCCCCTGCATCGCCGCCCCCAGCACCCCGGTCACGAAGCCCAGGGCGAACAGGCCCTCGCGGGGATACTCCACCAGCACCACCCGCCGAAACCGGGTGCTGTTGTCGCGCAGCACCGTCTCGAGAATCTGCTTGAGGGTCTTGTAGATGGTTCCCGCCAGGGGAATGCGGGCAAGGGTGCCTTCACCGAAATCGAGCAGCCAGCGGCCCACGATGTTGCGGGCCATCAGACCGATGAGCAGGATCGCCAGCAGGGGCACCAGCAGGCCCACCGACAGGTTGATCAGCTCCTGCAGCAGCGGGTTGAGCGTGTTGAAGGGGTTGAACTGCTTCGGGACCGATGTCAGAAACGACACCACGAAGCGGGTGATCACCGTGATCAGCCAGATGGTGGTCGCCAGGGGGATGACGACCAGAAGCCCGGCGATCAGGTCGTTCTTGAGATCTTTCTGGAGGCGCACGGTGACCGGCGGCTCCGGGCTGGGTCGGGTCGGCACCAAGGCAGATCCAGGGGGACGCGGTCGTTCTGCAACTTAGCGAGGGGGCGCGGTCAGAGGACCGCCGCCGCGGCCAGGGCCGCAGCCGCCAGGGCCAGCACGAGGGCCACGGCGGTGCCGCTGAAGCGCCGCTGGCCCAGGGTGAGGCTGCGGGCCCGTTCGGCCTGGTTCAGCTGCTGCTGCAGCTGGCTGAGGCGACCGTCGATGAACCGCTGCACCTGCTGCCGCACCTGGGCGGCGCTGGCCTCGGGCGGCACCTGGCCGGTCTGGCGCAGCTGACCCGTGAGGGCTTCGATCAGCTGCGGATTGCGGCTTTCCTGCCGCGCCCGGTCGAGTTCGGTGCGTTTCTGGGTCACCGCCTGATCGGCCTGGCCCTCGAGAATGCTGTTGCCGGCCACCGTCACGGGCACGGCGAACAGGAGGCCCAAGGCCAGCAGACCCGAGAGAACCATCACCGTCCAGCGCAGGGGGGTGCGGTCGGGTCCGGGCTGATCGAGACGGTCGGCGATGAGCATCAGCAGCAGCCCCAGCAGCGCCAGGGGTGCCCCCTTGATCAGGGTGTCGGCCAGCAGCTGGCGGAAGGCCTCTTCCCCCCAGGCGTTGGCGACAAGCACCGACAGCAGCTGCAGCAGCAGCACGAGCACCTGCACTCCACCCATCCAGCGCAGGAGCAGGGGGAGGCGGGAGGGAGAGAAGGAGCTCACGGGAGAATGCCGATGGGCGCAACTGTACGGGCGTCCGGAGAACCCTTCGCATGGCTGATCGCCTGGCTGCACTGGCCGCCGGCCTCAAGGCCCAGGCCCTGGCCGAGGGGTTTGCCCTGGCGGGTCTGGCCAGCGCCGCGGGCAGCCCGCGGCTGCAGCTGCGCAGCGAAGCCCTGGAACGCTGGCTGGCGGCCGGCCACGCCGCCGGGCTGGGCTGGATGCACGACCCACGCCGGCGGCAGCTGCAGGCCCTGCTGCCCGGCGCCGCCAGTCTGCTGCTGGTGGCCCTCGACTACAGCCGCCCCGAACGGCAGCAACCGCAGGCACCACGCATTGCCCGCTACGGCTGGGGACGCGACTACCACCGCGTCATCGACGGCCGGCTGCGGCGGCTGGGCCGCTGGTTGCAGCAGCAGCAGGCCGACTGCCGCTGGCGGGTCTGCGTCGATGCGGCACCTCTGATGGAAAAGGCCTGGGCCGAAGAGGCGGGCCTGGGCTGGATCGGCAAGCACGGCAACCTCATCCACCACCGCCGCGGCTCGTGGCTGCTGCTCGGGGCGCTGATCACCGATCTGCCGCTGCCCGCCGACACACCGGCCCGGCCCCGTTGCGGCAGCTGCAGCCGCTGCCTGCCGGCCTGTCCCACCGGGGCCATCCCTGAGCCCTTCGTGGTCGACAGCCGCCGCTGCATCGCGTACCACACCATCGAGAACCGCGATCCCACCCTGCCGGCAGCCATCAGCGCCCAGCTGCAGGGGTGGGTGGCCGGCTGCGATCTCTGCCAGGAGGCCTGCCCCTGGAACCAGGATCTGGCGCCGGCCCCCGATGATCCCGCCTGCCGCCCCCGCGACTGGATCCTCAGCACAGACAGCGCCACGCTGCTGACCTGGGACGACGGCCGCTGGGACGACGCCCTGCGGGCCTCGGCCCTGAGGCGCATCCGCCCCTGGATGTGGCGGCGCAACCTGCGGGCTGCGGCAGGCACCACCGCCGACAGCCCCTAGGCTCGTGTCACTACGGATCCAAGCCATGCGTCGCTGGCTGCTCCCCTTGCTGGCGGCGGCCGCAGGTCTGATGCCCCTGCCGGCTTCGGCCCTGGTGCCCTACGTCTATGTGCCCAGCGTCAAGGAGCTGAACGAAGCGGGGCTGGGCATCGCCGGCGCCGCCGCCGGTCTGCTGCAGATGGGCCAGGCCGAGGAGGCACGGCGGCTGGCGGAACTGGCGGTGCAGGTGCTGCCCAACGATCCCCGCGCCTGGCTGGTGCTGGCCGAAGCCCAGCTGCGCAGCGACAAGGCCGATGCGGCGGCCGTGGCCCTGGGCCGCGCCAAGCAGCTCAACCCCTCCAACCCGGGGGTGTGGTTCGCCGAAGGGGCCCTGAACCTGCGCAAGGGCAAAGCCGAGGAGGCCCAGCGACTGATCCGCGAGGGCCTGCGCCTCGACGGCAGCAACGCCGCCGCCTATTTCGACCTCGGCAATGCCCAGATCCAGCTGGGCGACCTGGCCACGGCCCTGGGATCGTTCGAGAAGGCCTCGGGCCTGCGGCGCAACTTCTGGGAGGCCGTCAACAACCAGGGCATCGTGCTCTACGAACTGGGGCAGAACAGCGAAGCGGTGGCCCGCTGGCGCAAGGCCCTCGAGCTCAGCCCCGGCGCAGCGGAACCCACCCTCGCCCTGGCGGCCGCCCTTTACGCCCAGGGACGCACCACCGCCGAAACCGTGGGCCTGGCGGTGCAGGCCCTGGCCAAGGAACCCGATTACGCACTCGACAAGTACCAGAAAGACCAGCTCTGGGGCGAACGGCTCCGCCGCGACACCCAGGCGATGTTCGGCGACGAACGGCTGCGCACGGCGGTCGATCGGGCCCAGGGCCTGGCGGGCAGCGGCGGCGACTGACCCTGGCGGGCGTCAGAACCGGGGACCATCTGTAGGCTGACGCCCACCGATTCCAACGACAGCGACCGAGATGGCGGACGAGCGGATCGTTCCGATCGCCCTGCATCAGGAGATGCAGCGCTCGTATCTCGAATACGCGATGAGCGTGATCGTGGGTCGGGCGCTGCCGGATGTGCGCGACGGTCTCAAGCCCGTGCAGCGCCGCATCCTGTTCGCGATGCATGAACTCGGTCTGACGCCCGACCGGCCCTACCGCAAGTGCGCCCGCGTGGTGGGGGACGTGCTGGGCAAGTACCACCCCCACGGGGACCAGGCGGTCTACGAAGCCCTGGTGCGACTGGTGCAGACCTTCGTGAGCCGCGAGCCGTTGCTCGACGGCCACGGCAACTTCGGTTCGGTCGACGACGACCCACCGGCGGCGATGCGGTACACCGAAACCCGCCTCGCCCCCATCGCCCACCTGGGCATGCTCGAGGAGATCGGCAGCGACACCGTCGATTTCGCCGCCAACTTCGACGGTTCGCAGCAGGAACCGACGGTGTTGCCGGCCCAGCTGCCGTTCCTGCTGATCAACGGCTGCAGCGGCATCGCCGTGGGCATGGCCACCAGCATCCCGCCCCACAACCTCGGGGAAGTGGTCGACGCCCTGATCGCCCTGATCCGCAAGCCCGACCTGCCGGACGACAAGCTGCTGGAGCTGGTGCCCGGGCCCGACTTTCCCACCGGTGGCGTGGTGCTCACCGGCAGTGGCCTGCGGGACACCTACCTCCAGGGCCGGGGCAGCATCCCCATGCGCGGCGTCAGCCACCTCGAGGAGGTGCAGCCGGGCAAGGGACGCCACCGCCGCAGCGCCGTGGTGATCACCGAACTGCCTTACCAGCTCAGCAAATCGTCGTGGATCGAGAAACTGGCCGAACAGGTCAACGACGGACGCATCAACGGCATCGCCGACATCCGCGATGAAAGCGATCGCGAAGGCATGCGGGTCGTGGTCGAACTGCGGCGCGACGCCGATGCCGAGAGCCTGCGGCGGGAACTCGAGCGGCGCACCGCCCTGCAGAGCAATTTCGGCGCCATCCTGCTGGCCCTGGTGGATGGCCGGCCGCAGCAGCTGAGCCTGCGGCAGCTGCTGCAGCACTTTCTCGACTACCGCGAGCTCACCCTGGTGCGCCGCACCCGGTTCCTGCTCAAGCGCACCGAAGACCGGCTCGAGGTGGTGGAGGGCCTCATCCGGGCCCTCGATGACCTCAACGCCGTGATCACGATGATCCGCGAAGCTCGGGATGCCGCCACAGCCCGGGCCAGCCTGCAGGTGCGGCTCGACCTCAGCGAACGCCAGGCCGATGCCGTGCTGGCGATGCCCCTGCGGCGGCTGACGGGACTGGAGCAGGAAAGCCTGCGCCAGGAGCTGGACGACCTGCGCCAGGAGCAGGGCCGCCTGAGCCACCTGCTCGACGATCGCGACACCCTGCTCGACACCATGGTGCGAGAGCTGAAGGGTCTGCGGAAACGGTTCGCCAGCCCGCGGCGCACCCGCCTGGTGGAAGGTGGTGATGAACTCGCCGCCCAGCGTGGCGCCGCCCAGCGGCCATCGGCCGGGGCCCAGCGGCAGCAGGCCCTGGCCAGCCTCGGCAGCGACAGCCGCCTGGTGCTCCAGGGCGACGGCATCCTGCGGATCGTCACCCCCCAGGTGCTGGGCCGGCTGCGTCTGCAGGAGCCCCAGGCCTGGAGCAGCCCCGGAGCGGCGGCACGGCTGATCCTGCCCGTGCAGCCGCCACCGCTGCTGCTCGCCTTCACCAACACCGGCCGGATGGCCCTGCTGCGCTGGGAGTTCGCCGCCCAGCAGGCGGCGGCGATCGAACGCTTCCTGCCCGACAGCGTGGAGGGGTCAGGCGAACGGATCATCGACGTGCTGCCGCTGCCGGCCGACGACGGTCCGGAGGTGAGCCTGGCGCTGCTGAGCAGCGATGGCCGCATCAAACGGCTGGCCGGCGCCGAGAGCCGCGACCTCTCGGGACGGGCGGTGTCGGTGCTCAAGCTCAAGGATGGGGTCGAGCTGGAGCGGGTGGTGTGCTGCCGGCCGGGCGATGACCTGCTGGTGGCCAGCAGCACCGGCCGGCTGCTGCGCTTGCC
>CAMASU010000072.1 GCA_945861105.1 Synechococcus sp. UW140 | reverse complement strand
AGCCGGTCCATGCGACGTTGCAAGGTCTGGAGCAGGTCCGGGCTGACCGCCAGGGTCGGGGTCGAGGCGCCTGGGGCGACCAGGTCCATCAGCGCCGTGCTGGCCTGCTTGTGGGCCACGCCGAACAGGCTCTTGCCCTGCTGCAGGCTGCGGTAGGCGAACTGGGCCGGGAGGTCGCGCATGGAACGGCGGGATTTCGATGCCCATTTCAGCGGATTCCGCCGGGGGCCGTGGTCAATGCGCCACGTAACCGTTTCTGTCAGATCGGCTGGAAGCCTTGCCCCTGCAGGGGTCCTGCCATTTTCAAGTGCTAGCTTCCGCACACTGGACGCACCGGCATGCAGGACGCGATCACGGCACTCATCGGTCGCTATGACCAACTCGGCCGTTATCTGGACACCGGCGCCATCGGGCGGATGGAGCGTTTCTATGCCGATGCCGCGGCCCGGTTGGCGGCGGTGGAGCTCATCAACCGAGAGGCCGCAACGATCGTGAGGGAAGCCAGCCAGCGGCTGTGGCTGGCGGACCCAGAGCTGCTGCTGCCGGGGGGCAACGCCTACACCACCCGCCGGCTGGCGGCGTGCCTGCGGGACCTCGATTACTTCCTGCGCTATGCCTCCTATGCCCTCGTGGCCGACGACACCCGCATGCTCGACGAGCGGGTGCTGAACGGCCTCGACGACACCTACAAGTCCCTCGGTGTGCCGACGGGCGCCACCTCCAGGGGCATCCTGCTCATGGCCGATGTGCTGCAGGAGCTGCTGCAGGCCCAGGGCCTCGGCGACGTGAGTGCCGTGCGGGCACCGTTTGAACACATCGCCCGGGGGCTGGCCCCCATCAGCGTCATCGGCCTGTGAGGGCCGGTCTCTATCCTTATTCGCCAATTGCCTGCTGATCGCGTGACCCTCTCCCCGCTCTCCTCCCCTGTCGAGACCGTGGATGAGTCTCACCGTCTGCATCTGGGTGGCATCGCCACCCCTGAGCGCCTGCTCCTCGGTCCCGGTCCCTCCAATGCCCATCCCACGGTGCTGGAGGCCCTCAGCCGTCCCCCCCTCGGTCATCTCGATCCCCTGTACCTCGAGCTCATGACCGAGGTGCAGGAGATGCTGCGCTACGTCTGGCAGACCGACAACCGCATCACCATCCCTGTGAGCGGCACCGGCAGCGCTGCCATGGAGGCCACCATCGCCAACGTGGTCGAAGCCGGCGACACGGTGGTGGTCGGCGTGATCGGTTACTTCGGCCTGCGGCTGGTGGACATGTGCAGCCGCTATGGGGCGGTCGTGCACACGATCGAATCCCCCAGCTGGGGGGAGGCCATCAGCCTTGAGGCCATCGCCGCGGCCCTTGAGACCCACCGCCCCTCGCTGCTCGCCCTCGTGCATGCCGAGACTTCGACCGGGGTGTGCCAACCCCTCGAGGGGGTGGGTGAGCTCTGCCGACAGCACGACTGTCTGCTGCTGCTGGACACCGTCACCTCCCTGGGGGCCGTTCCCCTGCGGCTGGATGCCTGGGGTGTGGACCTCGCCTACAGCTGCAGCCAGAAAGGCCTCAGCTGCCCTCCCGGCCTCGGTCCCTTCACCATGGGCCCCCGGGCGGAGGCGAAGCTGGATCGCCGCCGCGGCAAGGTCCCCAACTGGTACCTCGACATGTCCGGCCTGAAGTCGTACTGGGGCAAGGAGCGCACCTACCACCACACGGCGCCGGTGAACATGAATTTCGGCCTGCGGGAGGCCCTGCGGCTTCTCTGTGAAGAGGGTCTTGGCCAGGCCTGGTCACGGCATCGTCGCAACAGCGAGAGGCTCTGGTCCGGCATGGAATCCCTCGGGCTAGAGCTCCACGTCGCCCGGGATCTGCGGTTGCCGACCCTCACCACCGTGCGCATCCCGGAGGGAGTCGACGGCAAGGCATTTGCCCTGCACCTCCTCAACCGCCATGGGGTGGAGATCGGTGGGGGTCTTGGGGCCCTGGCCGGCAAGGTCTGGCGTGTGGGTCTGATGGGTTACAACAGCACCCCGGAGAACGTGGATCGGTTGCTCAATCTCCTGGAAGATGAACTGCCGGCATTCCGCTCCGGCGCCGCCGCTGCCTGAACCAGGTCTGCAGCTGTTCCTGACAGGCCTCACCACAGATCCCACCCAGCACCTCCATGGCGTGGTGCGCAGTGGGGGAGCGGCTCAGATCCAGACAGCTGCCCAGAGCTCCGCGCTTCGGGTCCGCCGTGCCGTAGACCACCCGCCCCATGCGGGCCTGCACCAGCGCCCCGGCGCACATGGGGCAGGGTTCCAGGGTCACCAGCAGGGTGTGGCCGTTGAAACGCCAGTCCTGGCGCAGCCGGGCGGCCTGGGCCAGGGCCTGCAATTCCGCATGGCCGAGGGGATCAGCTTCGGCTTCGCGCCGGTTGCTGCCCCAGCCGATGGCCCGTCCCTGCGGATCCAGCACCACCGCCGCCACGGGCACCTCGCCCCGCTCGGCCGCCGCCGCCGCCCGCCTCAACAGCCGCTGCATCCAGAGTTCCAGGCTGCCGTCTGCGAAGGCGGACAATGATTCCGTCCCGGTCGCCCGCATTGGTGCTCTCCCCCGCCGAAGGCCACTCCACCGCACTGTCGCCCTTTGCGGCCCCCCATGGGGTGGATGGGGCCCTGGTCAGCTTTCTGCATGACTGCACTGGCCTGCTGGGACGCTGGCTGGCCGAGGCCGCGGACCAGGGGGTCCGCCCCCTGCTGAGCCTGCAACCCCCCGCCGAACCGGAAGTCGGACCGCTGTCGGAGCAGCGCCTGCTGAGTGATCTGCAGGGTTTGATGGGCGGTGCCTTCAGGCCCAATCATCCCGGTGCCCTGGCCCATCTGGATCCACCGGCCCTGACCGTCTCGATGGCCGCCGAACTGCTGGCCGCCGGCCTGAACAACAACCTGCTGGCCGAGGAACTGTCGCCCTCCCTGAGCCGTCTGGAACGGGGTCTGTGCCGTTGGCTCGCCCAGCGCCTCGGCCTGGGCCCACGGGCCTCAGGGGTGCCGGCGAGCGGCGGCAGCCTCAGCAACCTCATGGCCCTGGTCTGCGCCCGCAGGGCAGCGGGGCTGGCCCATGATCCGCGGGCCGTGGTGGTCGCCGCAGCCGGGGCCCACGTCTCCCTGGCCAAGGCCCTGGGGGTGATGGGCCTGCCCGCCGATGCCCTGGTGGCGGTGCCGGCCGGAGACGATGGCCGCCTGGACCCCGCCCTGGTGGCCGACACCCTCCGCCACCTGCACCGACAGGGACGGCCGGTGCTGGCGCTGGTCGGCACCGCTGGCACGACGGTTCAGGGCCTGGTGGACCCCCTGGCCGACCTGGCTGACCTCTGCCGTGACCATGGCCTCTGGTTCCATGTCGACGGGGCCATCGGGGCCGTGTGTGCCCTTGTGGACGACCATCGCTGGCGGGTGCGCGGGCTGGAGCGGGCCGATTCGGTCACCCTCAACCCCCAGAAACTTCTAGGGGTCAGCAAACCGTCATCGCTGCTGCTGCTGCGGGATCCCACCCACCTGGAGGCCTCCTTTGCCACGGGTCTTCCTTACATGGAGGCCCCCCTGGGGGGCGTTCAGGGGGGAGAACTCGGATTGCAGGGCACCCGTGGCGCCGAGGTGCTGAAGCTGTGGCTCTGCCTGCGGCACCTGGGCCTTACCGGAATCTCGGACCTGATCGGCGCGGCCATGGCCCGTGCCGCCAGCCTGCGGTCGGCCCTGGCCGGCAGCGATCTGTCCTGCCTGGCCGGTGATCTGCACCTCGTGGCCATCGCCGCCCCCAACGGCAGCCACGATCGCCACGGCTGGCGGGACACCGCCCATGCGCTGCTGTTGCGGGAGGGGTTCTGGCTTTCGCGGCCTGATGTGGCTGGGCAACCACTGCTCAAAGCGGTGTTCGGCAACCCTTACACCTCCCCCCAGCACATCCAGCGGTTGGCCGAGCTGCTCCGCAGCACCTCGAGCGCGGAGGTCAGCCGATGACCCCCTCGCCCACGGATCCCCGCGGCCGCTGGGTGGCCGTGGTCACCGGCGTGATCTCGGTGGTTCTGGCCCTGGCCTATCTGGCGCTCGTCGTGGTGCTGGACCGCCCCGGTCCTCTGCAACCTCCGCCCCCCGAGGCCCTGGCTGGGGCGGCAGTTGCCGCTCCCGCCGCCGCAGGGGCTCCACCACCTGCTCCAGAGCTGCCTGCAGGAACGACCTGAGGGCCTCTTCCCGGCGGTCCAGGTCGTACTGCCGCCGCACCACTTCGGCCATGCCGCCGTCTCCCCAGTCCTGCTGCTGGCCGAAGTAGGTGATGAAGCTGCGACCCGCCAGGCGGGTCAGGAACGCCGCCGTCACCGCCTGCACCGCCTTGCTCAGGGCCAGGCCGAGCGGATGCAGGCTGAGCCCCGCGGCCACGAGGCCGGCACCGCCCTGCACCACCCCCAGGCTGGCGAGGGTCCGGCCCAGGGAGAGGGCCAGCTCGCGGCCCTCCTCCCGGGTCATGGTCACTCCGAACACCTGGCCGATTTCGACCACCATCTGGGCATTCACGGCAGCGGTTCCGAGCAGGTCCAGCCCCGGCAGGGGGGTGACGGCGATCACACCCGATGCGATCCAGCCATAACGGCTGACGATGGCTTCGGCCTGGCGGCGCCGCTGGGCGTCGATCAGCTGCTGGGAGGCTTCCGCCAGCTGGCGGCTCTGGAGCAGCAGGTTGTCGGCCAGCAGCTCCTCCCCCTCCTCCCGCAGCACCTGGGCGAGTCGACGCAGCAGGGCGGCGATCTCGGGCAGGGGTTGCAGCGGCCGCCGGCCCGGGCGCGGAATCGTCTGGGGGGCGCTGCTGGCTGGCACCACATCCTCGGGCGCCAGCATCCCCTCGCAGCGACGGCGCAACTGGCTGAGCAGTCGGCGCTCTTCGGCTTCACCCCTCAGATCACACTTGTTGAGCACCAGCAGCAACCGCTTGCCGAGGTTCGCCAGGCCACGCAACACCTCGATCTCGCTGGCCCTCAGGTCCCCATCCACCACGAACAGCAGCAGGTCGGCCCTGGCGGCCTCCCCCCGGGCCGTCTCCTCCCGCACCACACCGTCGCGGCCGGCCTCAAGGATCCCCGGGGTGTCGCGCAGGCGCAGGGCCCGACTGACTCCCTGGAGCTGCAGGCGATAGGTGTCCACGCCATCGGTGGACCCCATCGCGGCACCCACCTGCCCCACCGGTTCAGCGAGCAGGGCACGGATCAGTGAGGTCTTGCCGCTCGACCCGGTGCCGAACACCACCACGAGCAGATCGCCCCGGTCGAGGGATTCGGCCACCTCCCTGCGACGACCGGCCAGGGCCTCGCGGGCAATGGCATCGTCGACCATCTGCAGTTGGCGATCGATCGCCTCCAGCTGCTGACGGGCCGCCTCCTGGCGATTGCCCGGTGGCGGACGACGCCCCAGGCCGGAGTTCGTGCGCCGGCCCGTCCGCAGCCAGGGCGCCAGCAACGGCCATGCGACCACCACCAGCGCGGCCAGCAGCACCAGGAGCAACGGCCCCACCAGGCCCGGGGGGAGCCAGTAACTGAGCTGCCAGATGAGGGCCTGCAGGGTCTGGAGGATCAACGACACCGCCAGCAGTGCCCCAAGCACCACCGCCAGCAGCAGCAGCAGCCGGCCTCGGCTCATCCGCGGGTTTCGGCGGTGGTGCTGCCGCGACCCGCATTGCGGATGATTTCACCCCACAGCTGGGCGGCCAGGGCACTGGTGGATCCTGTGGGGCTGTTGTCGTCGTTCCCCAGCCAGACGCCCATCACCCAGTGGCGCCTGGGGTCGTAACCGATGAACAGCAGATCACGGCCATCATTGGTGGTGCCGGTCTTGCCCCCCTCCTCTCCCCCCAGGGAGGCCGCCGTGCCGGTGCCGCTCTGTACCACCGCCCGCAGCACCCCCTGCATGACCCTGGCGTCACCGGTGGGCAGCACCCGGCGTCCACTGCCCACCGGTGATGCCATCCGTCGGCAGGTGGACCGGCCTGCGGGGCAGGTTTCGGCATCGGTCAGGCGGCGGATGGTGGTCGGTGCCCGCCAGAGGCCGTCGTTGGCGACGGCACCGTAGGCCGCCGTCATCTCGAGCAGATGGGTCTCGCTCTGTCCCAGCACCAGCCCCGGGACGGCGGCCATGGGGGTGGTGATGCCCAGGTCACGGGCCTTGCGGATCACCGCTTCCAGGCCGTAGCGACGGGCCAGGCGCAGGGCGGCGGTGTTGCTGCTGTGGGCAAAGGCCTGGGTGAGGGAGAGGGACCCGCCGCAGCCGGCCTCGAAATGCTGACCGCCCCAGTCGACCGGAGCGCAGCTGACCAGCGACCCGGGACGGAGTCCCCGTTCGATCGCCACCAGATAGGTCATCAGCTTGAAGGTGCTTCCGGGCTGCCGCAGGGCCTGGGTGGCACGGTTGAACTGACTCTTGTCGTAATCACGGCCCCCCGCGAGGGCCAGGATGCCGCCGCTGCGGCTGTCGAGCACGGCAACCGCCCCCTGGCGTGCGCCCCAACCCTGGTCGCGCAGGGTGTTGCGCAAGGTGGTCTCGACCACGTCCTGCAGCACCGGATCCAGGTAGGTCTCAACAAGGAAGTTGCCCTGGGCCGCCGTGTCGGTCCCGAGCAGGGCCTCGAGATCTCGCAGCACCTGATCGGTGTAGTACGGCGCCGGCCGTCGCGCCTGACCGGCGCAGGCCTTCGGCGCCAGCACGACGGTGGTGCGCATCGCCCGGCGGGCGGCATCGGGATGGAGGCGCCCCTCGGCCACCATCTTGTTAAGCACAGCGTTGCGGGCCCCCTGGGCGGCGCTGGGGAACTGGCACGGGTCGTGGCCGTTGGGGGAGGGCAGCAACCCGACCAGCAGGGCGGCCTGCTCGAGGCTGAGGGCCCGGGCCGGCCGGTCGAAATAGTGCCGAGCCGCATCCTCAAATCCCCAGCCCGCCCCCAGATAGACGCGGTTGAGGTAGCTCAGCAGCAGATCACGCTTGCTGAAGCGCGCCTCCAGCTGCAGGGCCACCAGCAGTTCGCGCCATTTGCGACCGAGGGTCTCACCCTGGCCCACCTGCTCGGGGTAAAGGCTGCGGGCCAGCTGCTGGGTGAGGGTGCTCCCGCCCTCCAGCACCCGGCCTCCGATCAGGTTGGTCACCAGGGCGCGGCCGGTGCCGATGGGATCGATGCCCGGATGCCACCAGAACCGGGTGTCTTCGCTCGAAAGCAGCGCTTCGATGAGCACAGGGGCGAAATGATCAAGCCCCGGCAGCTCCCGGTGCTCCGAGCTGTTGACACTCGCCAGCAGCCGGTTGCTGTGGTCATAGATGGCCAGGGGACCCCGGATGGGGGCAAGGTTGCCGCGCACCGGCGCCTGCAGCACGCCGAGGCCGAGCACCGCCAGGCCCATCCCGGCGCCCCCCAGGACCAGCACCAGCAGTCCCCGACCGGCCGTGGACAGCCACGGCGGCGACCGTCGGCCGCTGCGGAACTCCAGTTCAGGGAGCTCCCGTTCGTTCAGCGGACCGAGCCGGATGCGATCGCCATCCTGCAGCTCCAGCTCCTGCAGCCGTCGCCCACGCCAGGACAGGCCGTTGGTGGAACCTGCATCAGTGAGCAGCCAGCGGCGACCCCGACGCTGCAGCAGGGCATGGCGCTTGCTCACCGCCGGATGGGGAATGACCACCTCGGCCTGGGGATCGCGACCGATCCGATACACCTGACCGTGCAGCCCGATCCGCCTCGGTTCGGCCCCGGGCTGGTGAATCACGAGATCGTCCGTCGTCATCAGCGTTCTCGCCACGAGTGCACCAGCAGGCAGACCACGGCCACGTTGATCGCCACGTCGGCCAGGTTGAAGACCGGAAAGGAGATCGGCAGCAGCTGCAGAAAGTCGGTCACCGCCCCCAGGCGCCAGCGGTCAAGGCCATTGCCGATGGTCCCGCCGAGCAACCAGCCCGCGGCCTGGCGCTGCCATGGCCCCCAGCCTGCACCGAAGGCCACGAGGGCCGCCAGCAGGCCGAGGGCCACGACCAGGCTGACCCAGCCCAGCCAGGGGGCTCCCTGGCCGAAGAGGCTGAAGGCCGCCCCGTCGTTGTGGACCAGCTGCAACCCCAGCAGTCCTGGCACGAGGGAGCGGGGCTGGGGATGCTGCAGCACCCACGACTTGCTCAGCTGATCAGCCAGCACGATGGCGGCGGCCAGC
>CAMASU010000071.1 GCA_945861105.1 Synechococcus sp. UW140 | reverse complement strand
AGGCAGCAGGCCTGGTCGGGTTGCCAGCAACTGGCGAGACTCTGCAACCTGGGCAGGGTCCAGCCCTCGAGGCGGTGCAGCGGAGCATCGAGGGGGACCAGCCGTCCCTGCAACGTCTGCTGGCCCAGGTGGTGGGCCACCTGGCCCGTGGTCTCAAGCCCGAACGTGTGGCCATGGCTGAGGAGGCGCCGGGCCCGCAGCAGTTCCTCCTGCCGCAGGCCGTCCGTCAGTGATTCGAGCAGTCGGGCCAGCTCCCGGCGCAGGGAGGGCAGCTGATCGACCCCAGTGATGCACTCGAGCACGGCCAGGCTCCCCTGCTCAAGGGGATGGATCTCGACATCGACCGACTCCACCAGGTCGAGCTCCTCCCGCAGGCGCTGCACCAGACGACTGCGGCGGCCCTCAGCCAGCACGGTGGCCATCAGGTCGTGACCCGTCAGGTCGTCGGTCTCTGCCGCCGGCGGGCAGCCCCAGAGCATGAGCAGACGGGCGGATTCGAGGCGGGGCAGCTGCAGCCGATGCTCTCCAGCCTGGAGCTTCAGCTGACGCTCACCGCCCCCGGCAGTGGTCTCCGTCGGAGTCAGGGCGCCAAGGGGGCCCCTGTTCAGCAGGTCCAGCACCTCAGCGGGATCGAAGCTGCCGGCCACGGCCACGGCACTCCCATCGCTGCGGTAGTGACGCCGACGGAACGCTTCCATGGACCCGGGGGTATGGGCCCGCAGCCGCCCGCGCTCCCCCAGGATGGCGCGGCCATAACCATGGCTGCCGCAGGCGAGTTCCAGCAGCCGCTGGAACGCCAGCTCTTCCGGCTGGTCTTCGCTCTGAGCCAGTTCTTCCAGCACCACCTGCCGCTCGAGCTCGAATTCCTCCGGATCCAGGCTCGGGCACAGCACCAGCCGGGGCAGCAGATCACACGCGAGCTCCAGCCCGTCCCGGGGCAGCACCACGTGATAGTTCACCTCGTCGTAGCCCGTGGCGGCGTTGCTGAAGCCTCCGAGGGATTCGATGCGGTGGTCAAACTCCCCTGGCTCCAGACCGTCACTGCCCTTGAACACCATGTGTTCAAGGAAGTGGGCCAGGCCGCTCTCAGCGGCGGTTTCCCTGAGACTGCCCGCCTGGAACCAGAGATCAAGGCAGACCACCGGCGCGTCGGGCATCGGCAGCAGGGTGACGGGCACACCGTTGGCCAGGGAGGCAGCCAGGGGGGCGGGCAGGCCCAGGGCCGGGGTGAGGGGACGCAGGGCGAGGGGGAGGATCAGGCTCCCATCATCGCCACAGGCGGGTCCCTAGGGTGAGCGGGCCGCCAACACCTCCGTGGACGACTCCTTTCACCCACTGGTGTCCCGCCTTGCCGACGCCCTGAGGCCCCGCTGGGATGGCCTTCCCGACCGGGCCCCGCTGGCGATCGCCGACGATCTCGCCGAAGTGCGGGGGGAACTGGAGGGGGAGGCGATGCTGATCCGCAATCAGCTGCTCCGCTGCCGCGGTCTGCGCAAGATTCACCTGGAGACCGCCCGGGTCGGGCGTCATCTGGACATCCTGCACTGCGTGATGTTCCCCGATCCCTGTTTTGATCTGCCGCTCTTCGGGGTCGACATCGTCGCCGGACGGGGTGTGGTGTCGGCGGCGATCGTCGACCTGTCCCCCACGGATGACCACCTGCCTGCCGCCATCGCAGCCGATCTGGCGGCACAGCCCCGGTTTGCCTACCGCCAGCCCCGGGAGCTGCCCGCCTGGGGTGTCATCTTTTCTCCCCAGGTGCTGTTCGTGAGACCCGCAGATGCCGGGGAGGAAGACGCCTTCATCCATGACGTGCTGGGGTTCCACGATGTGCTGCTGCGCGCCCTGGTCAGCAGCGAACCTGAACCGGCCGCGGCGGCGGGCAGCCTGCGGCGCCTTGAGGGCCAGCGGCGCTACTGCCGCCATCAGCGCAGCAATGACAAGACCCGGCGGGTGCTGGAGGTGGCCTTCAATCCCGACTGGGCCGAGCGCTACATCAGCACCCTGCTGTTCGATGACCCCCCCGAAGCCTCGCCATGACCTTGACGGCCCCCGGTGACAGCACGGTGACCGCAGACGCGCCAACCCCCGCCCTGGCACCGCTGCCGGACGGTCCGCAGCCACGCCCCCCCTGGCGCCCCCTGGCGCTGGTGCTGCTGCTCGCGGCCCTCACGATCCTCGGCATCAGCGCCGTGCTGCGATCGCGTCCCGGCACGCCCCAGCGATCCGCTGCCAGGTCCGAGCCGGTGGGCCTCCCCGACCCTGCATCGGCGCCTGTCACGGCCCTCGGCCACCTGGAGGCCCTTGGCGATACCCGCCGCCTCGCCGCCCCCAGCGGGCCCATGGGGCAGAGCCCTCGGGTGAGCAGCCTGCTGGTGGAGAAGGGCGACAGCGTCCGGCAGGGTCAGGTGCTGGCCACCTTTGACAGCCGCATCGATGTCGAGGCGGACCGCGCCGTGGCGGCCGCCACCCTCGACACCCTGCAGCAGCGGCTCGCTCTGCTGAGTCAGGACCTGGAGCGCTACGCCGCCCTGCAGCGGGCCGGCGCCGTGTCGGCGCAGGATCTGGAACAACGGCGTCTGAGGGTGCTGGAGCTGGAACAGCAGCTGGTGCAGGCCCGTGCCCAGCTGCGGCGGGAGGACGTGCGGCTGCCCCTCACCGAACTGCGGGCACCGTTTGACGGCACGGTGCTCGACATTCACGCCCGCAGCGGCGAGCGCCCCGGCGAGAAGGGTGTGCTCGAACTGGCCAGCAGCGCCGGTGTCGAGGCTGTTCTTGAGGTGTACGAAAGCGACATTGACCGGGTCCGCCCCGGTCAGAAGGTGGAACTGCGCAGTGAGAACGGCGGGTTCACCGGTCGCCTGCTGGGGCGGGTGCTGCGGATCGACCCGGTCGTCAGCCAGCGGGAGGTGCTGGCCACCGATCCAACGGCCAACACCGACGCCCGGATTGTCGAGGTGCGGGTCTCCCTTGACCCCGGGGATGCCGCCCGCGTGCGCCGGCTGCTGGGCCTGAAGCTGATCGCCAAGGTGCTGCCGTGATGCCCTGGGCCCGGCGTCGCATCCCCCTGGCCTGGCTGCTGCTGGTGCGACAGCCCGTCCGACTGGCCATTGCCCTGGCAGGCATCGGCTTCGCCGGCATCCTCATGTTCATGCAGCTCGGCTTCCGCGACGGGCTGTTTGACGCCAGTGTCGTCATCCATCGGCTCTTCGACGCCGATCTGGTGCTGGTCAGTCCCCGCACCATGAGTTCGATCAGCATGGCGCCTTTTCCTGAAGGCCGTCTGGTCCAGAGCCTTGCAGACCCCGAAGTGGCGGCCATGACGCCGGTGCAGTGGGAGTTCGTCCTCTGGCGCAACCCCGAGACCCGCCGCACCCGCTCGATCCTGGCCCTCGGTTTCGATCCCGAGGACCCGCTGCTGAGCGATCCGTCGGTGCAACGGCAGGCGCCGCTGCTGCGGCTCCCGGGACGGGTGCTGTTCGATGAGCGATCCCGTCCGGAATTCGGGCCGGTGGCCGCCTGGTTCCGTGCCGGGCGCAGTGTCCAGAGTGAGGTTTCGGGCCAGCGGCTGCGGGTGGCCGGGCTCGTGGCGCTCGGGCCCTCCTTCGGCGCTGACGGAAACATGCTGGTGAGTCGCGAGACCTTTCGCACCATCGCCCCGCCAGGCAGCCGTGGGGGGATCCAGCTCGGTCTGCTGCGGTTGCGCCAGGGGGCAGATCCGGCCAGGGTGCAGCAACGGCTTGATGACCAGCTCCCCAGTGACGTGAAGGTCTACACGAAAGAGCAGTTCATCGAGTTCGAGAAAACCTACTGGCGCACGAGTACGGCCATCGGCTTCATCTTCACCCTCGGTGCGGCCATGGGTTTTGTGGTGGGATGCGTGATTGTGTATCAGATTCTCTATGGCGATGTGAGTGATCATCTGCCTGAGTACGCCACCCTCATGGCCATGGGGTATGGACTGGCGGACCTCCTCGGAGTGGTGGCCCGGGAAGGATTGCTGCTTGCGCTTCTGGGCTACATACCGGCCTATGCCGTGGCCCAGGGCCTCTATGCCCTGATCCGAGATTCGACGCGACTGCCGGTGCTGATGGATCCCCAACGGGCAGGCCTCGTCTTTCTGCTGATTCTCAGCATGTGCCTGTTCTCAGCACTGCTGGCCATGCGACGGCTGGCTGACGCCGATCCGGCTGACATTTTCTGACACCCGTCGCCATGGCTGATCACCGCTCCGCCCATTCCGTGATCGTGGCCCGTGGCCTGTGCCACGCCTACGGCCGGGGCAGCACCCGTCGCCAGGTGCTGCAGTCGATTGAATTCACCGTCGCCAGCGGTGAGATCGTGCTGCTCACCGGACCATCGGGGTGTGGCAAGACCACCTTGTTGACCCTGATCGGTGCCCTGCGCTCGGTGCAGCAGGGCGAGCTGGAGGTGCTGGGCGTTCCCCTGCAGAGCGCCGACCGGGAGCGCCGCCGCCGGGTCCGTCGGAGAATCGGCATGATCTTTCAGGGGCACAACCTGCTGCGCTGCCTGACGGCGGAACAGAACGTGCAGATGGGGGCCGACCTGCTGCCCGGTCTGGCCTACCGCCAGCGTCGGGCCATCGCCCGCCAGTGGTTGCAGGCCGTCGGGCTCGGGGAGCACCTGCGGCAGTTCCCCCACGACCTTTCAGGAGGTCAGAAACAACGGGTGGCCATCGCCCGTGCCCTCGCCGCCCGACCACGGCTGCTGCTGGCCGACGAACCCACGGCTGCCCTGGACGGCCGCACCGGCCGGGAGGTGGTGGAGCTGCTGCGACAGCTGGCCCGGGAGCAGGGTTGCGGTGTGCTGATGGTGACCCATGACCCCAGGATCCTGGATGTGGCAGACCGGCTGGTGACGATGGAGGACGGCAGATTGCTGGCCGGAACCCTGCGTCAGTCCGAACGGTAGAGTGCACGAAGTGCCTGAGTGCAACAGTCCATGGCGAAACGCCGCAATCTCAAACGCGAGAAGCAGGAGCGCAACCGCGCCTACGCCCGGAAGTTCAAGAAGCGCAAGCTCCGCAACGATGGACGCGGCGAAGGTGCCGGCAACGGTGTGACGGGCACTGCCAACAACGGCGGCGCTGCCGATTGACAAACCGGACGAGCAGCGTGGGGCTGTGTCGCCTGGGCGCCTGTGCCAATGCGGGGTCGTTGATTAAGGTGGCGCAGGTTTTAAACACTTCATGCTGCTCCAACAGCTTTCCCTCGGCGGCCCCGTCATGGTGCCTCTGCTGGCGCTTTCCATTGCGGTTGTCACCATTGCGGTCGACCGCTTTCGTTTCTGGCGTCAGCTTGGAACGGCGGGTTCCCCCCGCTGGCAGCGGTTCGAAGCAGAGCTGAGTCAGGGTCAGGCCTCCAGCCTGCAGGCATCGGATGGTCCCGTTGGACGGCTGATGGCACGGCTGCGGGAGGCAGGCGGTGAGTCCGATCGCCAGCTCGAGCTCCAGCTGGCCATTCAGAAGGAACGTACCTCGATGGCTCGGGGAGAGCGGGTGCTGGAAGCTGCGGCAGCCCTGGGTCCACTGCTCGGCCTGCTCGGCACCGTGACGGGCCTGATGCGGACGTTTTCCGGCCTCGGGCAACAACGCGACACCGCCGCCTCCGCCACCCTCGCAGCCGCAGGCATTGCCGAGGTGCTGGTGGCCACGGCCATGGGCATCCTTGTGGCGGTTCTGGCGATCGTCGTTCTGAGGATCAACGCCGCCTACCGACAATCCCAGCTTGCCCTGATGGAGCGGGTGGCCCTGGCCCATGAGCTCAGCCTGCATCGTCAGGCCGCCAGCCATGGATGAGCTGCACGCCAGTGACCGGTTGGCCCAGCAGTCAGCCGTCACAGGGTTGATCCCCCTTATCGACGTGCTGCTGGTGGTGCTCACCTTTCTGATGTGGATGTCGGTGTCTCCAGGCGGACCGCCCCAGCCCCAGCAGTCCCAGGCCCGCAAGGCTGCCCCTGATCCCACCCTGCCCCTGCAGGTGGTGGCACTGTCCCAGACCGGGCGTTGGTTTTTCAACGGCACTCCGACCGCCTACGAGGCGATCACCTCCCGCTTGCGTGCCGACAGTGGCCAGCCGCGGGCGCCGAGGGTGCTCTTCCTCCCCTCCGATGGTCTCGAGATGGAGACGGTCAGCGAGAGCTACCGGGCCCTGAGGGCCACGGCCGGTGATCGCGTGCGGCTGCGCATGCCCTCCGAGGATTCCCAGCCATGACTGTTCGACGCAGCATCTTCGGTTGGAACAGGCGCGGCCTGGCGGAGACGGGCCACGGTGATGACGGCATCGACAGCAACTACTGGCTCCCCCTGGCGGACGTGTTGCTGGTGCTGATCACATTCACGGCCCTGCTGATCCCAGTGCGCATGGGCCGTCTCGATCCGGCCGCCGGTTACCTGCCCGTGCGGATCGATCTCGACGGGCAGCCGACCATCCAAGGGGAGCCGGTCCCCATTCACCGCCTGCCGGCCGTCGTGCAGGCCTACGCCAGCCGCAACCCCCAGGGACGCCTTCGACTCATCCCTGATCCCGAAGCCAGCTGGGGGGTGATGCGTCCCGTGATGCTGATGCTCAAGGACTCCCCGACTCCCGTGGAGCTGAGGCTGCCGAACCGGTTGCGCCAGCTGCGCCAGCAGCCCTGACCACCTCTCCCTACCTTCCTGAACCGTGGACAAGCACCGTCAAGAGGAGATTCTCAGCCGCCTGCGTGAGCTGCGCAGTGAGGGTCTGGAGCGCTGGACCCAGCGGCCTGGCTGGGTCGTTCCCGTCCTGATCGCCATCGGTGTCCACCTGGCCATCGGATTGCTGCCCCAGCCAAAGGCCCCAAGACTGGCGGCCGCAGCCAACGCCGGTGATGACACCGGCCAGCTGGTCGATGTGACCCAGCAACTGCTGAGCCAGGACCTGGCCAGCCGCCAGGCCACCACAGGCGACCTGAAACTGCCGGCAGACACCCTGCCGCCGCCGCCCCCTGGGGGTACCGCAGACCTCGCCGCCCAGGTGGAGCCCCTGCCTGAGCCCGTGCGCGACGTGCTTCCGGAGAAGGTGCTGGCCGAGGCGGTCACGGCGGCGAACCAGGCCCCAGAGGCGTCGACGGCCTCTCAGCTCACGAGCGAGACGGCCATGGCCACGACCATCCAGCTGCCCCCCCCCCGGCGGAGCACCCCCGAGGTCAGAAGGCCCGAACCCGCCACCGCTGCCGCCACCCCTGCTGAACCCAGCGCCTCTGCCCCCGGTGCCGCCGCGTCGGCGCCGACGGCCCCGACGCCGGGCACCACACCGACCGCTGGCACTCCCGCGGCGGCCGGCGACGCCGCCCCTGGCGCCACGATCGCGAAGGTCGATACCGCCACGCCGGCGCCACGGCCGGCCGAAGGGCCATCCCCCCTGGCTCGCCTCTGGGCGGAAGCCCGTCCCGTCTCAGGCCCATCCCTGGAGAACATGCCTGAGAATGCCGAGGTGCGCCAGTCCAGCCTGGATGCCCTGAGCAGCGCCGGTCCTGACGTCCAGGACGGAGCTTCGCTCCCCCTCGATGGGGCCACCGTTCAGGTCCGCGTCCAGGGTCCCAGCGTGTATCTGCTCCGCGTGCCGGGCCCCTGAGGGTCATCGCCTCCGTTCCCCCCGTTTCCCCTGCCTGTGTTCCTGAGCGTCGTCATCCCCACCTACGACCGTCTGCCCATCCTCAAGAAGTGTCTTCGGGCCCTCGAAGCCCAGCGCTCCCTGGCCCCCGGTGATGACTTCGAAGTGGTGGTGGTCGATGACGGCTCCACCGACGGGACCGTGGACTGGCTCCGGGAGCGGGCTGCAGAGCTTCCCCATGTCAGGCTCGTCTGCCAGGAGCATGGCGGTCCGGCCCTGGGCCGCAACCTCGGTGTGGAGGTGGCCCGCGGTGACGTGATCGTCTTCATCGACAGCGACCTTGTGGTCGTGCCCGACTTCCTGCGCCACCACGCCCAGCATCTGCGTGACACCTGGGCACGCCGGGGTGATCGTCTCTGCTTCACTTATGGCGCCGTGATCAACACCCATAATTTCGAGTCGCCCTCCCATGAACCCCACAAGTTGAGCGATCTTTCGTGGGCGTATTTCGCCACGGGCAATGTGGCGATCGACCGGGAGGTGCTCCTGGCTTCGGGTCTGTTTGACACCGCCTTCCGCCTTTATGGATGGGAAGATCTGGAGCTGGGGGAGC
>CAMASU010000070.1 GCA_945861105.1 Synechococcus sp. UW140 | reverse complement strand
GCCGGTCGGCGTTCCAATCCTGCCAGTGCTGCTGGCAGCAGGGGGGAGGGGTCCAGGGCCCAGACGCGGTCGCCGTCGCGTCGGCGCCATTCGACGTGCAGGTGGGGGCCGCTGGCGGAGCCCGTCTGGCCCACCCGGCCCAGCAGGGCCTCGGGGGTCACGGTCTCACCCGGACGCACATCCACCGCCGAGAGATGGCCGTAGAGACTTTCGTGGCCGTCGCCGTGGTCGACCACCACCGTGAGGCCGTACCCGCTGATCCAGTCGACCAGGGCCACCCGTCCGGCCCGCAGGGGCCGCACCGGGTCACCTTCGTCAGCGCTGAGGTCGAGACCGGCATGCATGCGCCAGGCCTGGCGACTCTCTGACCAGCGCCAACCGAACCGGCTCACCTCGTAGGGCGGCAGGTCCAGGGGAAAATTCAGCAGGGCAGAGGGGGCGCTGCCGGCCGAGGGGGCGAACTTGAACCAGGGCGAGGGCAACCGGGGCGGCGGGCTGGGCAGGGGCCGCAGCCGGCTTTCGACGCTGACCGGCAGGCTGGGACTCGTGCCCAGGTCGGCCACGGGCGTGCGTTCGGGCAACGGCGGCGGGGGCAGGGTCGGCAGCGGCATGGCGGAGCGGCTGGTCGGCCCGGTTGTATCGCCGCCGACGTGCCGCCACCAGCCACGGCGACCGACAGGAAACCGTAGATTGTTGGGCTGCGAGGACCTGCCCATGGCCACCGCCCGCCTTGACGAGCGCCAGAAGCAGGAGATGGCCGACCGCTACAGCGCCGGCGAAAGCAGCGCTGCCCTGGCCGATGTGTATGGCTGCAGCGCCAACACCGTCACGCGCACGGTGCGGGCGGTGATCGGTGATGTGGCCTTTGAGCAGCTCAAGCAGCAGCGGGGCCGGTCGACGCCGGTGCAGGCGGTGGTGCAGGCGGTGGCGCCGGTGCCAGTGCAGGCGACGCTCCCGATGATCGAGCAGGAGCCGCAGGAGGAGCAGGAGGAAGAGCTGGAGGAGCCGGCCCTTGAACCGTCGACAGGGCTGGCCCTTGAGGATGCCGACGATTTCGCCGATGACCTCGACGGTGATGCGGAGGAGGACCAGGATGACGACGGCCCCGACCTGGTGCTGCCGTTGCTGCCCCAGCCGTTGACCGCGGGGGAACGCACCGTGAGTCGACCCTTGCCCCTGGCGCAGCTCCCCGCCAGTCTCTACCTGCTGGTGGACAAGGAGGTGGAGTTGCGCGGCACCCGCCTCACGGACCTCAGTGAGCTCTCGCCCCTCGCCCCTGAGGAGGAACAGCACCAGGCGATGGTGATGTTTGCCAATCCGCGCAATGCCAAGCGTCAGGCTGGCCGCAGCCAGCGGGTGATCAAAGTGCCCGATGCGTCGCTGCTGGAGCGCACGGCCCCCTACATCCGCGCCCAGGGCATCACGCGGGTGGTGCTGGAAGGTGTGCTCTATGCCCTGCCGGGCGGCTGACGGTCGGCGGATGGTGCCAGCAGCGCCACCCCCAGGCCGCCGCTGAGCCAGCCGGCGATCACCGCCAGCCCGACCACAAAACCCTGCGGCAACGGCACCGACCGCCCCACCCCCAGGTTCAGGCCTGAGCGCTGGTCCACGTTCTGGCTGCCCAGGCACAGCAGCAGCAGCAGCATGGCGCCCCCCAGAAGGGTGCCGGTGAGCAGGCGCAGACGCAGCAGCATCAGGCAGGGGGAGGCGTTGGTTCCAGTGTGCCCTCCGCCGGATCAACGGCCGAGTGCAGCAGGTCATAGAGGGCCCGCCGGGGATGGCCGGTGCGGCGGGCCAGGGTGCGGCACGCTTCCGCCGGTGGGCTGCCGCCTTCGAGCAGCTGCTGCAGCTGCTCCCGCAGCAGCACCGCATCCCAGGTCGGCGGCGGTGCGGCCGGGGCACCACCCAGCACCAGGGTGAACTCGCCCTGGGGGCTGTGGGCGCTGAAGTGCGCCAGGGCGGTGGCCACGTCGGGGCCCACGAGCTGTTCATGGCGCTTGGTCAGTTCGCGGGCCACCTGCAGGGGCCGCTCAGCCCCGCAGACCTCATGCAGTTCCTGCAGCAACTGCCGCAACCGGTGGGGTGCCTCGTAGAGCACCGTCGTTCGTGGCTCCAGGGCCAGGGCCTGCAGACGTTCGCGGCGTTCGCGGCCGCGGCTGGGCAGGAACCCCTCGAAGCAGAACCGCTCGCTGGGGAGGCCGCTGCACACCAGGGCCGTCACGGCGGCGCAGGGACCGGGCACACACACGACCCGTCCAGCGCCGGCCCGCACGGCGGCCACCAGGTCTTCGCCGGGATCGCTGATGCCCGGCAGGCCGGCATCGCTGATCAGGGCCAGGGCCTCGCCGGCGGCCAGCCGTTGCAGCAGCCCTGGCACCCGCTCACGGCTGTTGTGGCGATGGAAGCTGAGCAGGGGGGTGCTGATGCCGAAGGCCTGCAGCAGGGGGGCGCTGTGGCGGGTGTCTTCGCAGGCGATGCAGGCAACACCCGCCAGCACCTGCTGGGCGCGGGGGGAGAGGTCACCACGGTGGCCGATGGGAGTGCCCACCAGGTACAGCACCCCCGCTTCGGGCTCGTGGGTCACAATGCCGCTGCTGCACCCTTCCATGATGACCGTCGCCATCACGCCGCCCCTGCCCGCCGGCATCCACCTGGAGGAGCTGCTGACGGTGCTGCGGCGGCTGGCCTGGGAGTCGGCCGACATCCTGCGGGCCTACGGCCGCGGCGAAACACCACCCTTTGGCCATCCGCCGGCCCTGAGTGTTGACGACGGCGGCAGCGGTCCGGTGACGGCCGCTGATCTGGCCGTCAACCGCCAGCTGCTGGACGGCCTGGCGGCGGCCTTCCCTGCTGCTCCCTGGACGCTGTTGAGCGAAGAGACAGCCGCCGAGCAGCTGGCCGCCGGTCAGCCCCTGGGGGCCGAATGGCTGTGGGTGCTCGATCCCCTCGATGGCACCAAGGACTTTCTGCAGGGCACCGGTGAATACGCCGTGCACCTGGCCCTGCTGCAGCACAGCCGCCCGGTGCTGGGGGTGGTGCTGCTGCCGGAACCGGAGGAGCTGTGGTTCGGCCTGCTGGCCTCGGCCGATGGTGCCGGTGAAGCCTGGCGCGAAAGCCGCGATGGTTCACGGTTTGCGCCGACCCTCAGTGCCCGCCGGGAGCCCGGGGAGCTGGTGCTGGTGGCCAGCCGCAACCATCGCGATGACCGCCTCGAACGGCTGGTGCAGGCGCTGGGGCTGGGGGGCAGCCGGGCCCAGGGCAGCGTTGGTGGCAAGGTGGCCACCATCCTGCGTGGCGAGACGGATGTGTACGTCTCCCTGTCGGGCCGCAGCGCCCCCAAGGACTGGGACATGGCGGCACCGGAGGCCGTGCTGCGGGCTGCCGGCGGCGCCTTCGGCCATGCCGATGGAACGCCCCTGGCCTATGACCAGGGGCATGGGCTGCAGGCCGGCTGCCTGATCGCCAGCCACGGTCCGGCCCAGGCCGAACTCGGCCGCAGGGCCGTGGCGGCCCTGGCCGAGATCGACCCGGGGTTCAGGGTCTGATCAGACCTCTTCGATCGGCAGCACCACCGGTGCCGGCGTGGCCGGCAGGGAGCCGTTCTCCTGCGGCACCCCCCGCAGGGTGAGGTTGATGCGACCTCGGTTGTCGATCTCGCGCACCCGCACCGTGACGGCATCGCCGACCTTGACCACGTCTTCGACCTTCTCGACCCGCGATTCGGACAGCTGGGAGATGTGAATCATCCCCTCCTTGCCCGGCAGGATCTCGACGAAGGCACCGATGGGAATCACCCGGGTGACCGAGCCCTGGAAGGTTTCGCCTTCCTGCACCCGGCGGGTGAGTCCCTCGATGATGCGCTGGGCTTCTTCGGCGGCGGCCCCGTCATGGCTGGCCACGGTGACCATGCCGTTGTCGTCGATGTCGATCTTGGTGTTGGTGCGCTCGGTGATCCCCTTGATGGTGCGGCCACCGGGACCGATGACCGTGCCGATCAGTTCGGGGTCGATGCGGAAGCTGAGCAGCCGCGGCGCATGGGGGGAGATGGTGTCACGGGGTTCGTTGATGGCCTCGAGCATCTTCTCGAGGATGTGCAGCCGTGCGGGCCGGGCCTGCTGGATGGCTTCGGCGATGGTCGGCATCGCCAGGCCGGTGATCTTCATGTCCATCTGCAGGGCGGTGATGCCCTGGGCGGTGCCGGCCACCTTGAAGTCCATATCGCCCAGGAAATCTTCGATGCCCTGGATGTCGGTGAGGATGCGCACCTGCTCACCCTCCTTGATCAATCCCATGGCGGCCCCGCTGACCGGGGCGGCGAGGGGCACACCGGCATCCATCAGGGCCAGGGTGCTGCCGCAGACCGAGCCCATGGAGGTGGAGCCGTTGGAGCTGAGCACCTCCGACACCACCCGCAGCACGTAGGGGAAGGTTTCGCGGCTGGGCAGCACCGGCAGGATCGCCCGCTCGGCCAGGGCGCCGTGGCCGATCTCGCGCCGGCCGGGGGAGCGCATGGGCCGCGTCTCGCCCACCGAGTAAGGCGGGAAGTTGTAGTGGTGCAGGTAGTGCTTCTCGGTGGACGGGTTGAGGTCGTCCATCTCCTGGGCATCGCTGGGGGTGCCGAGGGTGGCGGTGGAGAGCACCTGGGTGAGGCCCCGCTGGAACAGGCCCGACCCGTGGACCCGCCGCGGCAACACGCCGGCGGCGGCGCTGATGGGCCGCACCTCATCGAGGGCACGGCCGTCGACCCGCTTGCCCTGGTCGAGGATCTGGGCGCGCATCATCTGCTTGGTGAGCGCCTTGAAGCTGTTGCCGAGCAGCTTGCCGCTGCCCTGCACGGCGCGGCGCACGGCGTCGTCGTCGCCCAGGCCGGCAATGGTTTCGACCACCGACGCCTTGATGACATCGAGGGCGCTGTCGCGTTCGCCCTTGCTGAGGCTGAACTGCGCCAGCACCTCGCCGATGGCGCCGCCGCAGGTCTGGCGCAGGTAGTCGGGAACGGTGGTGTCTTCGGCGGGGGCCTCGGGCAGCACCTGCTCAATGCCCAGGTGGGCCAGCAGTTCGCGCTGATGGCGGATCAGTTCACCGACGGCTTCGTAGCCGAAGTCGATGGCCTCGATCATGTCCTGCTCCGGCAGCTGCCGGGCGCCGGCCTCCACCATCACCACCCCATCGGGGGTCCCGGCCACCACCAGGTCGAGGTCCGAGCGTTCGATCTCGCGGAAGCTGGGGTTGAGCACGAAGTCGTCGCCGAGCAACCCCACCCGCACGGCCGCCATCGGGCCCTGGAAGGGGATGCGGGCCAGCAGGGTGGCGATCGAGGCGCCGGTCACGGCCAGCACATCGGGCGGCACCCGCTCATCGAGCGACAGGCAGGTGGCCACCACCTGCAGGTCGTCGCGCAGCCAGCCGGGGAAGAGGGGCCGCAGGGGCCGGTCGATCAGGCGGGCGGTGAGCACGGCCCGCTCGGGCGGGCGGCTTTCGCGGCGCATGAAGCTGCCGGGGATGCGGCCGGCGGCGTAGAGACGCTCCTCGTAGTCGCAGGTGAGGGGCAGGAAGTCGATGCCTTCGCGGGCACTGGCGCGGGTGGCGGTGACCAGCACCGCGGTGTCGCCGCATTCGATGAGCACGCTGCCCCCGGCCTGGGGGGCGTAGCGGCCTGTGGTCAGTCGGATCTCCCGTCCATCGAAGGAGATCGACCGTGTTTCACCTTGCACTGCTGCTTATGTCCCTTGCTTGTCAGCCCTCATCCTGCCACCCAGGGTTCACTGGTCACGCTGGCCCCGCCGATGGTGAGCTGCGCCGGCCGGGCCACCGCCCGGCGCAGCTGCGGCATCCAGGCGGCGTCGTCACAGTCGCGGGCCCCGAAGCGCTGCAGGTGCGGATTGAGGATCTGCACGTCGTAAAGGGCGTAGCCACCGGCCCGCAGGGCGCGTTGCAGCTGCACCAGCACCACGTTGCTGGCATGGCTTCGTCGGTGGAACATCGATTCACCGATCCAGCAGGCCCCCAGGCTCACGCCGAGCTGGCCGCCCGCCAGCCCGTCGGTATCCCAGGCCTCGATGCTGTGGGCCCGGCCGGCGGCCCGCAGGGCGCTGTACACCGCGGCCAGCTGCGGGCTGATCCAGGTGTCGGGCCGGTCGGCGCAGCCCGCAACCACCGCCTCGAAGGCCGTGTTGAGCCGCAACTCGAAACGATCGCTGCGCAGCACCCGCCCCAGGCTCCGGGGCACATGGAAGCCGTCGTCGAGCGGCAGCCAGGCCCGGCGCCGGCTGCGGTAGAGGCCGAGGTCACCTTCGGCGCCATCGGCCATGGGAAACCAGCCCTCGGCATAGGCCGAGAGCAGCGGGGCCAGCGCCGGGGCCGGCCGGGTCAGCGGTTCACCAGCTCGACTTGACCACACCGGGCAGCAGACCCTTGTGGGCCCGCTCGCGGAGCTGGTTGCGGCAGAGGCCGAAGTCGCGATACACGCCACGCGGTTTGCCGGTCACCCAGCAGCGGTTGCGCTGGCGGCTGGGGAAGCTGTTGCGGGGCAGCTGCTGGATGCGGCGATGCACCTCGAGGCGCTCCATGGGATCGGCAGCGGCGTCAAAGGCGGCCATCAGGGCCGTGCGCTTGGCGGCGAACCGGTCGGCAAGCTTTTTGCGCTTCACATCGCGCGCGATCATCGACTTTTTCGCCATGCAACTGGACGGAACAAAGGCACTGTGGTTGCAGGCTAGACGATGGCCGTCCCGACGCTGCGACGGCCTGTGGGGCAGAGGTCGACCAGGCTGCAGTCCCGGCAGCGGGGGCTGCGGGCCGGGCAGACGGCCCGGCCATGGAAGATGAGCCTGAGCGAAAACCGCTCCCATTCGCTGCGGGGCAGCAGGGGCATCAGGTCGCGTTCGATGCGTGTCGGGTCGTCGTGGCGGGTGAGACCCAGCCGGCCCGCCAGCCGTCGCACGTGGGTGTCGACCGTGACACCGGCATTGATGCCGAAGGCATGGGCCAGCACCACGTTGCCGGTTTTGCGTGCCACACCGGGCAGCTGCAGCAGTTCGGCCATCGAGCCGGGCACGGCCCCGCCGTGGCGCTCCATCAGCAGCCGGGCGGCCGCCACGATGTGGCGTGCCTTGGCCCGGTAGAAGCCGAGGCAGCGGATGTAGGGCTCCACATCGGTGGATTCCACGGCCGCGGCGGCCGCCGCATCGGGGAAGCGTTCGAACAGGGCCGGCGTGGTCTGGTTCACGCGCACGTCGGTGCACTGGGCCGAGAGCATCGTGGCCACCAGCAGCTCCCAGGGGGTGGACCAGTCGAGGGAGCAGGTGGCGTGGGGATAGAGAACCCCCAGGCGCTCGTGGATCTCGGGGGCGCGCCGACGGGGGCCGGGCAGGCGGCCAGCCACCTCAGCGGCCCAGCAGCTGGCGCACCAGCGTCAGCTGGCTGGTGTCGCGCACGATGAGCACAGCGCTCAGCCCCAGCAGCAGCACCAGCCCGGACTGGGTGAAGGCCATCTGCAGGCGCTCGGGCAGGGGGCGACCCCGCAGCCCCTCGATCAGCAGCAGCAGCATCTGGCCGCCGTCCAGCAGCGGCAGCGGCAGGGCATTGAGCACCGCCAGGTTGATCGAAATCAGCGCGGTGAACAGGTACAGGCTGCCGCCACCCTGCTGGGCCAGCTGGGCGCCCATCTCGACGATGCGCACCGGCCCCGACACCTGGCCGGCGGTCTCGCCGAAATGGGTGAACAGCTGGCGGAAGCCGTCGATGGTGCGGCCGGTGATGCGCAGGAAGTCGTCGCTGGCCTGGGCCAGCACCTCAAGCGGGCTGCGGGCGCGTCGGTAGGTCTCGCGGCCATCGGGCTGCAGCTGGGCGCCGATGCGGCCGGTGCCCTCGCGGTCCCTGGGCACCAGGGTGAGCTGCAGGGGCGCGCCCCGGCGCTCGAGGCTGAGCTGCAGGGCCTGGCCAGGCGAGCTCTGCACCTGCTGCACCAGGGTCTGCACCGCCCGGCTGCCGCCGCCGAGGGGAGTGCCGTCGAGGGCCAGCAGTCGATCGCCGGGCTGCAGGCCGGCGGCAGCAGCGGCCTGGCCGGCCTGCACCCCAGACACGAGCACGCCGGCCGAAGGGCTGAAGCCATCGGGGATGCCGAGCAGCAGCCCCTGGCCGAGCAGCACAAGCCAGGCCAGCAGCAGATTGGCCAGCACCCCGGCGCTGATGACCAGCGCCCGCTGGCCC
>CAMASU010000069.1 GCA_945861105.1 Synechococcus sp. UW140 | reverse complement strand
TCAGCCGCTTCCGTGGAGAAGGATTTGAGGCCGTGAGCCTCGACCTGGAGGGACTGGTGAGCGGAAAACTCAACAGAGGGATCCCCAGGCCGGCTCAGGCCCCTGGTCAGGCCGGCACGGGCTGACGGTCCTCCTCCGTGACGGTGTTCGGGGCCCGCCGGCGGAAACTCCGAAGGTGCTGCCGTCCGGAGCCGAGCTCCTTACTGAGCACTTCGCAGGCCCGTTCCGGCATGGTGTGGTCCCCACAGGTGAACACATCAATTGCCGCGTAGCCCGACTCGGGCCACGTATGGATGGAGATGTGGGACTCGGCCAGCAGGGCCAGGCCAGTGACACCCTGGGGTTGGAACTGGTGGGTGATGAGATTCAGGAGCGTGGCGCCAGCACGTTTCGCTGCTGTGGTGATGGCCGTCCTGAGAAAGGCTTCGTCGTCGAGCCGTGCGGGATCGCAGTCGTAGAGCTCGAGGATGCAGTGTTTCCCCACCAGTTCCATGGTGGAGAGCCCGGAGTCCGGGGCTGAGAGGTCGGGAGAGGTGGAACGTCCGGGGTCCGGGTGGAGGCAGACGGCTTTGACCATCGAAACAGGCAAAACAGCCCCTAACCTTAACCCCTAATGCCGCCCAGGTCATCCGTGTCTCTGCTCAGGTTCCGTTCGAGGGCCGTGACCTCTGCCGACTCCGGCCTGACCGTGGGTGAACTGCTGCTGATCCTGTTGGTGGTCGGGGTGGCCATCGCCGGCACGGTGGCGGTCTCCCTGTCCCTGTCCCGCCCCCAGGGCAGCGGGGCTACGGCCCCTGCAGGGCAGTCAGCTCCCCGCCCCTGACCTCCACGACCTGGGCGCTGCGGCGCCAGTCGTCGCCGCAGCCCAGCAGGTGGGTGGTGGTCACCAGGCACTGATGCCGATCACCGATGGCCGCCAGCAGGCGGGCCTGGCGCTCGGGATCCAGTTCTGCGAGCACGTCGTCCAGCAGCAACAGCGGTGTGAGCCCGCTCACCTGTTCCACGAGTTCCAGTTCGGCCAGCTTGAGGGCCAGCACCACGCAGCGTTGCTGGCCCGCTGATCCCAGCTGCCGCACCGGCTCATCGTTCAGCAGCAGCCGCAGGTCATCCCGGTGGGGCCCGACGGAGGTGCTTCCCAGTCGCCGGTCCAGGGGGCGCTGGCGTCGAAGTTGCAGCAGCAGGTCCTCCTGCCATTGGGTGTCGTCGATGGCCGCTTCGACCTCGGTGCCGGGGGCATAGGCCAGGCCCAGCCGGTCCCGCCCGCCGCTCAGGTGCTGCAACCACGGCTCCGCCAGCGGGGCCAGCCGCTCCAGGGCCCGGCGGCGCCGGCGGTGGATGCGCGCCCCGACCGCCGCCAGATGCTCGTCGAACACATCCAGCAGCCCGTTGTCGCTCCCTCCGGACTGGCGCAACAACTCGGCCCGCTGGCGCAGCAGCCGCCCGAAGCGGCTCAGCAGCTCGCCGTAGACCGGCTCCAGCTGCACCACCACCCGGTCGAGCCACTGGCGGCGCAGGGAGGGTTCCCCGCGGATCAGGCTCAGGTCGAGGGTGCTGAAGACCACACAGCGGATCGTTGCCATCAGATCGCTGTGGCGTTCCAGCCGGTGGCCGTTGCGCAGCACCTGCCGGCCACCCTGGCGCCGCAGCTCCAGGGCCAGCAGGTCGTTCGCGCCCCCCGGGCCTTCGACCCCGGCGCGCAGCACACTCGAGCGCGCTCCCCGCTGGATCAGGTCGCGGTCCTGGCTGCAGCGATGGGAGCGCAGGCTGCCGAGCAGTTCCACCGCTTCGAGCAGGTTCGTCTTGCCTTCGCCGTTGTTGCCCACCACCAGCAGCCGCCGGGCCCTGACCGGCAGCGACAGGGACCGGTAGTTGCGGAAGCTCTGGAGGTCGAGGTGTCGGAGCTGGATGGGAGCTGACCAGCGCCCGGCTAAGCTAGAAGGTGGACAAGGGCATGTAGCTCAGTTGGATAGAGCGTCAGATTCCGGTTCTGAATGTCGGGGGTTCGAGTCCCTCCATGCTCGTGGGGTTGATGTCAGTGCCGGCGATGCTGCCAGCACTGACGCCTCAGCCTGAACGATTCCCCAGCTCCAGCCCCATCGCCCGGATGCCGTTCGGGTCCACAAGAAATCCCTGACCCTCCAGCACGTCGAGGGTGCCTGGAGGCGCGGCCAGCGAGATGCTGCAGCCGCTGAGCTCCCGCCTCAGGCTGCTCACGGCGCTGTGGATCAGCACCGAGAGCACCATCTGCCGTTCGGGATCCTCGGGATCCACGGCCAAGTCCCAGAGGTTGGCATTGAGGGCGCCGTCACTGGTGATCCGCAGGAACCCCACAAGCCGTTGGTCGGGATCCCGCACCCGCACGCTCCAGCTGCTGCGTTCGAGGGCCAGGGCCAGCCGTGCGATCGGCCGGTCGGGTGATCCGCAACGCTGCAGCAGGACCTGCACATCGTCGACATCCACGGGCAGGGTCTCCCAGGCCAGTTGATAACCCTCCGCCAGCCGCGGGGGGGACGACTGGCTGCGGAAGTAGGGCATCATCCGGTGTTCCTCAGCCCGGCGGCGATGCCGTTGATGGTCAGCAGGGCTCCCCGCAGCAGTTCCGAGCGGCTGTAGGTGCGCGTGTCCACCAGTCCCTCATCCATGGGGGGTTGGCGGGTCTGGTTGCGGAGCCGGCGCAGCAGGGCGACCTGCAGAAAGCCCAGGGGGACGATCGTGCGGTTGCGCAGTTCCACCGACAGCTGCAGGCTGGGATCGCCGTCCAGCAGACGGTTGTGGCCGGTCACCTCCAGCACCAGGTCATGGGTGAGGTGGAATTCGCGTTCGATCGCCTCGAAGATCTGCTCGAACGCCTCGCGGCGCTCACTGCCACCGAGGGCGCGCACGTAGTGGTGGGCGAGGTTGAGATCAACCTTGGCGAGGGTCATCTCCACCTTCGAGATCAGCATCCGGAAGAAGGGCCAGCGCTCATTCAGCGTGCGCAGCAGCTCGATCGTGGAGGGATCCGCATCCAGTTCGGCTCGGATGGCCGTACCGACTCCATACCAGCTGGGGAGCAGGAAGCGGCTCTGGGTCCAGCCGAAGACCCAGGGGATGGCGCGCAGGGTCGACAGGTCACGGCTTCCCCGTTTGCGTCGTGCCGGTCGGGACGAGATCTGCAGCTTGCTGATCTCCTCGATCGGGGTGACCTGCTGAAAGAAATCCACCAGGTCGGGATTGTCATGGACCAGCTCGCGGTAATGGCTGCGGGAGCGGCTGGCGAGCCGTTCCATCAGGACATTCCAGGGCTCCATCTGGTCCAGATCGGTGCCGAGCAGGCTGTTCTGCAGCACCGCCGTCGTCACGGTCTCGAGGTTGTAAAGAGCCAGTTCGGGCAGGGCGTACTTGGAGGCGAGCACCTCACCCTGCTCGGTGATCTTGATCCGGCCGCTGATGGTGCCGCTGGGCTGGGCCAGGATCGCCTGGTAGGCGGGGCCGCCGCCGCGACTCACCGAGCCGCCGCGGCCATGGAAGATGCGCAGGGCGATTCCCTGGCTGAGGCTGAGGGATTGCAGGGCGATCTGGGCCTTGTGAATCTCCCAGTTGCTCGACAGGAAGCCCGAGTCCTTGTTGCTGTCGGAGTAGCCCAGCATCACCTCCTGCAGGGTGACATCGCCCTGCAGCAGCAGCTTTCGGTAGAAGGGGGTCTCGAGCAGCCGCCCCATCACCACCGGGGCCTGCTTGAGGTCTTCCACGGTCTCGAACAGCGGAACGACCTGCAACCGGGAACTGCCCTCGACGGGGTCGACCATGCCGGCTTCCTTCGCCAGCAGCAGCACCTCCAGCAGATCGGAGCCGGTGTGACACATCGAGATCACGTAGGTGCGGCAGATGCGGCTGCCGAACTCCTGCTGCAGCCGCGTCAGCATCCGGAAGACGTCGATGGTTTCCTGGGTGGTTTCGCTCCAGGCCGGACCGGTGGGGATCAGGGGGCGCCGGGTCTGCAGTTCCTGCAGCAGCCATGCCACCCGCTGCTCCTCGTCCATGGCGCCGTAGGCCAGCGGCAGCTGCAGATAGCGCGTCAGCTCGGTGAGCGCTTCGCTGTGGCGGCTGCTCTCCTGGCGGATGTCAAGGGCCGCCAGGGTGAAGCCGAACACCTGCACCTGGCAGATCAGCCGTTGCAGCGGTTCGCAACTGATGCCCGTCTGCTGCAGGCTGTCGCGGATCAGTTCCAGATCACTGCGGAAATCCTGGTAGGTGCGGTAGTGCAGTTCCTGGGGCTGGTTGACCATGGCCAGTCCCTGGTCGCTGCTCTGCTGTCCCTCCAGCGGAGCCTGCCAGCCGGCCTCGGCGATCTGGCCGTTGCGCTCGAGGCTGCGCTGCAGACGCTCATGGATATAGGAGAGCTTGAGGCGGTAGGGCTCCAGGCGGTAGCGGGTCGCCAGCCGGTCGTAGATCTCCGGGAACCGCAGCCGGTCCATCTCCAGGGATTCGAGCAGGGTGGGGCTCACCTCGCTCCACTGCATCGAGATGGAAAGCTGCTCCTGCAGTTCGGCCACCGAGCCCAGATACCGCTGCAGCATCCGGCCCCGCTGGAAGCAGGCGGTCCGCCAGGTGATGTCAGGCGTCACCGAGGGATTGCCGTCCCGGTCGGCCCCCACCCAGGAGCCGAAGGTGCAGAAGCCCGCGGAGGCAGGCTGCACGTCGGGGTAGGTCTGGCCGAGGGCCGTCCGCAGCCGTTCATGCAGCAGCGGCATCGCCTGGAAGAGCACGTCCTGGAAGAAGTGCAGGGCGTAGTCGACCTCATCCAGCACCGATGGCTTGAACTGGTGCAGTTCATCGGTGCGCCACCACAGGCGGATCTCCTCCTCCAGCTGATGCCGCAGCACCCTGGGGTCTTCGATGCTGCCGACGCCGGCCTGGATCCGCTCGAGACGCTGGATGAGCTGCGCCACCCGCCGCTGTTTGGCCCGCACGGTGTGCCGCACGATCTCGGTCGGGTGGGCGGTGAAGACCAGCCGGATGTCGAGGTCCCCCAACAGGGGTTCCAGCAGCCCCGGCGGCACGTTCAGGGCCCGCAGGCGCTGGAACAGGCTCTGGAAGGTGGCCGGTTCATCCTGCAGGGGCCCCGGGCGGAAGTTGTCAGGGGTGGCCTCGGCGGTGTCGAGGGAGAGGGAATCGAAATAGCGGTCTTCTTCGATGTGCTGTTCGAGGATGTTGACCAGCTGGAAGTAGAGCGAGAACGCCCTGGCCGCCGCGATGGCGTCCTGCAGGTCCATCTCGACGATCAGCCGGATGATCTCGGCCGACGACTCGTCGTTGCCACTGCAGAGTTCCTTGAGCCGCAGCAGTCGCTCGGCCCGCTCCGGCGGGCATTCACTGCGCAGCACCGTGCGCCAGAGATCCTCGACCAGTTCCAGCCGGTCGCCGAGGTGCCTCAGCACACGGGGGACCGACGGTGAGGCGGCATGGGCGGGCAGCGTCTGCTGCATGCGGGAACCAGTGGGCTCAGGGCGAGTGTCGATCATCCCAAAGCATCGCCGGGTTGCACAGTGCCCACGGCAGCAGGACGGCCGAGTTGTGCCATGAGGCGCAGCTCCTGCTCCTCCATGGTGCGGGTCGCCTGCGCCAGGATCGCCGCCGGGCTGCTGCCCTGCTGCAGCTGGTCGAGCCAGGCCATCGCCTCATTCCCCTCTTCAAGGATGGTGCCCAGGGGGGTCAGCCAGGGGCGCAGATCGTCGTGGCGTGCGCTGGTCTCGGCGATCAGTTCGGCGATCCAGTCCCGGGCCCGCAGGCTGCGGCCGTCCTGCCAGTGCTGGAGGGTCGCCTCAATGCTTGAGCGGGCGGCTGCCCGCCCATTGCCATCGGCCAGCTCGGCCAGTTCCCCGGGGGTGAGCCGGCTCGCCCGGAGGGGATCGAGGGCCTGGGGGTCGTCGAGCAGCTGCCGCACGCGCCCTTCCGTCAGGGCGGTGATCGCCAGCAGGCGCAGGGGATCGGCCAGCAGATCGCAGATCCGCAGCTCCACCCGGTTCAGCAGCCGGGGACGGTCGATCCCGTTGGGCCGGGCCGAAGTCCAGAGGTGGCGCACGTTCTGCATCCGTCCGGCCTGGATCTCGGCCCCCATCCAGCGCTGGTAGTGGTCATGGTCCAGGAACAGCGGCACCTGCTCAGGGGTGTGGGGAAACTGCAGCCATCGCTGGGAATGGGCCCCCGTCGCCGCCCCGTCGAGGAAGGGGGAACTGGCGCTGAGGGCGAGCAGGAGGGGGGCTTCGCAGCGCAGCAGGCGGCAGGCCGCGAGGATCGATTCAGGATCGGGCAGGCCGATGTTGATGTGCACGCTCGCCGTCACGACCCGGGTGCCGTAGGTGGCGGCGATGTAGGCGTGATAGTCGTTGGCGGGATCTGACCGCTCGAAGTGCTGGCTGTCGCCCAGGCTGAGGGTGCTGCCCGGCAGCAGGGTGAGCCCCCGTCCCGCCAGCCAGCTCCGCAGCCGCTGGCGGGGAATCAACAGGTGCTCCAGCTGGCGCCCGTAATCGGCGTCCGGGGGGGTGAGGTACTCGAGGTTGCGGCGGTCTGGCTCAATCGCCATGGCCAGATCGGGCAGGGCGGTGAGGGCTTCGCGGGAACACCCCTCCACCGTGCCGTCGGGACGGCCGGTGTACATCTCCACCTCGAAGCCCTTGGTCAGCAGGGTGCTCATGGCTCGACATCCTCCAGGCAGGCCAGGGCCTTCAGCAGGGCCCTGGCCTTGTTGAGCGTTTCTTCGTATTCCTTGGCGGGAATCGAGTCGGCCACCACTCCGGCTCCGGCCTGGACCCGCACCCGCCAGCCCGGTCCATCGGGGTCAGGCAGCACCACCATCGTGCGGATGGTGATGGCGGTGTTGAGGGCGCCGCCGAGGTCGACGGCGCCGTAGACGCCGGAGTAGGGCCCCCGGGCCACGGGTTCGAGCCCATGGATCAGCTGCATCGCGCGGATCTTCGGTGCCCCGCTCACGGTGCCGGCGGGGAAGGACGCCTTGAGCAGATCCCAGATGTCATGGGGGGCCGCCAGCTCCCCCTCGACCTCCGAGACGATGTGCATGACGTGGGAATACCGCTCGATCACCATCAGATCCCGAACCCGCACACTGCCCGGTCGGCAGACCCGGCCGAGGTCGTTGCGGCCCAGGTCAACCAGCATCACGTGTTCGGCCCGTTCCTTGGGATCCGCCAGCAGCTCCAGTTCCAGGGCCGCGTCCTCGGCGTCGTTTTCCCCCCGGGGGCGCGTGCCGGCGATCGGCCGCAGGGACGCCCGCACGGTGCCATCCGGCAGGGGCTCGGCCCGGACCATCACCTCGGGGCTGGAGCCGATCAGATACCAACCGTCGAAGCTGAAGAACGCCATGTAGGGCGACGGGTTGATCATCCGCAGGCTGCGGTACAGATCGAAGGGGTCGCGGTTGATGCGGGCTTCAAGCCGCTGGCTGAGCACCAGCTGGAAGACATCCCCCGCCCCGATGTGCTCCCGGGCGTTGTCCACAGCCGCTTCGAATGCCGTGCGGCTGGTGCTGGCCGTCACCGGCAGCCCGTCGGCCGGCCGGTCGTGCCAGTGGAGCGGTGCGGTGCCGGCGGGCAGCGGAGCGTGGAGCTGCGTCTCCAGGTCCTGCAGCCGCGCTTCGGCGTCGGCGAGGGCCTGGTCAGGGTCGGGGCAGCGGGTCAGGTCGGCATAGGCGATCGCGGTGATCTGGCGACGGACCTGGTCAAACACCAGCAGCCGGTCGCAGAGCATCCAGCAACCATCCGGTGGATCGTCAGACGCAGGGCTGTGGACCGGCACCGTCGGTTCGATCCAGTGGATCAGCTCGTAGCCCCAGATTCCGAACAGCTGGCCGACGGCGGGAAGCCCGGGCACCGGCGCCGAGCGGTAGGGCTGCAGCTGATCGCGCAGCAGGGCAAAGGGGTCCCCCTGCAACGGCTGGCAGCCGCCGTCCCGGTGCTGCAGCAGGCACTGGTCCCCCCGGGCGGTCAGCACCCAGAGGGGATCGCTGGCGACGAAGCTCCAGCGGCCGATGCGATCCCCCCCCTCGACGGATTCGAGCAGCAGCCCATGGGGTCGACCATGGCCGACCTTGAGCCAGATGCTCAGGGGCGTGTCGAGATCGGCGGGCCAACGCCGCCAGACGGGAAGGAAGGTGGCCCCATCGGCCGCCTGCCGCAGGACATCGGCGCGATCAGGCATGGCCATGCAGCGGTTGCGGGAAGGACAGAAAAGGCGGGGTC
>CAMASU010000068.1 GCA_945861105.1 Synechococcus sp. UW140 | reverse complement strand
GGGCCGCAGCGACGGCGCGGTGCTGAGCGGGGGGGTGACGGTGCACCCGGAGGAGGTGGAGGCGGCGCTGGCGGGGGTGGCGGGGCTGGAGGCGCTGCTGGTGCTGGGGGTGCCGGACGGCGACTGGGGGGAACGGCTGCTGGCGCTGGTGCGGCCGGCGGCCGGACGCGACGCTGGGCCACTGCTCGCAGCCCTGGCCGAGGCCGCCGCCGGGCTGACGCCGGCCCAGCGCCCGAAGCAGTGGCTGGTCTGCACCGAGCTGGCCGCGAACGACCGCGGCAAATGGGACCGCCGCCGCTGGCGGCAGTGGGCCCTGGCGGCCCTCAGCTGACCGACGCCTGCAGCCAGCGCTCCAGGGCCGGGGGCAGGGGGCAGGGGCGGCGGCTGCTGGCAGCGATCGCCCGATGGCGCAACAGGGCCGTCGCCACGGTCTCGGCAGCCGGGGGGCCCGCGTCCCGCTGCAGCTCGAACGCCACTTCAAAGCCGCCGGGACCGGTGCTGCGGGGGCTGAGCACGATCTGCAGGCCATCGCCGCAGTGCAGCGGCCGGCGAAAGTCGGCACTGCAGTGGACCAGAGGCACCGCAACGGCCGGTGGTTCGGCGCCGGCACCACAACCGGGAAACACCTCGGCGGCGGGGATGCCAAACCGCTGCAGGCTCTCTTCCCAGGCTTCGTGGCACCAGCGCAACAGCTGGTGAAAGTGCATCACGCCGGCGGCATCGGTGTCACCGAAACGCACGGTGCGGGGGATGAGCAGCCAGGGGTGGCCAGCCATCAAGCCTGGCCGGCATCGAGCAGCCGCTCGATCTGGTCGATGGCCTCATCCAGCGGCGCAATGGCTTGGGTCACAGCCACATCCGTGGCCGCAGAGCTGGGCCAGTGCCGGTTCACCTGGCGCTGCAGATGCCGAAGGCCGCCGTCAATGCCCTCGAGGCGGGTCGAGAGGGCCAGCAGCCGGGCCTGACGTTCATCCAGCCCTGAATGGGCCATCTCGAGGTTGGTGCGGAGCTGTTTCACCAGCTTCAGCCGCTCCAGCCGCAACGCTGATGACGTTTCCCGCTGCAGCTCCGCCTCTTCACGGGCCAGCCGGCGTTCCAGCCCCTGGCGGGGGAGCAGTTGCTCACCGCTCGACTGCAGCAGGTGACGCCGGGCGGCGATGCGATCGGGCAGCCCCTGCAGGCGATCGCAGCACAGCTGCACGAACCCGAGGGGTTCGAGATACGCGGTGTCGGTGAGGCGTGCCATCGCCTCGCGACGCACCCGTTCGGCCTGGGCCGCCAGTTCACGGCTGCGCAGCTCGGCGGCATCAAGCTCGGCCGCCACCCGCTGGTCCCGCAGCCGCTGCCCCCGGCGGCGATGGCGATCCCGGATGTAGGCGAGGCCAACGGCGACCAGCACCGCCAGCGGCAGGGCACCGACCAGACCCAGGGGTGTGAGCCGGGCCAGCAGCACCAGTGCCAGGGAGGCCAGCAGCACCGCCAGCGGATCGTCAAGGGGATTGGGGATCGGCATCAGAACGACTGCTGCAGGTCATCCATGCGGCGGCGGATGCTGAGGGTGTCCCCTTCGACGAATTCGCCGCCATTGCCTTCGGCAAGACGGCGCAGCACGTCGGCGTTGTAGCCGCTGCTGTCATCACCGAAACCGACCGTGAAGACACTGATGCGGCCCTTGCCCTCGACGCCGCGTTTCAACTGCGCCTCCAGGTCGTTCAAGGTGAGCTTCGAGCCGGCATCCATGCCATCGGTGAGCGCCACCACCGCCAGGATCTCGCCGGGCTGGGCCGTGCTGCGCAGCCAGTCGCGGCCGGCCAGCACAGCGTCATGCAGACGGGTGGTGCCACCCACCTGCAGTCGCCCCAGCACCGCAGCGCTGTCGGCCCCACCCGAGGCGCCACCGCGCAACACCACCGGCGGCCGCACCACATCGTCGAAATCGATCAACCCCACCACATCCCGCGGACCGATCTGGGCCAGGTAGCTCTGCAGACTGCGCTGCACCGCTGGCAGCTTGGCACCGGCCATCGAACCCGAGGTGTCGACCACCAGCGCCACCCGTGATGGCTTTTTGGTGATGTCGCGCCAGAGGTTGATCATCGCTTCCACCACCTCGGGCCGTGGGGCCCGCAGGGAGTCGTACACGGCACCGGGGTCGACCCCCATCGCCGCCGTCACCCGCCGGGGGGGCACCGCCGGGTTGGCGGGCCGCAACCCCTGGTCGGCCACCAGCTTCTGCAGGGCCGGCTGCTGCAGCCGCTCGATCAGCAGCAGTGCCGCCTGCCGTTCCTGGGGCGACACCCAGGGGGCCGTGGGCAGGATGGCGCGCATGGTGCTCGAGAAAGTGGCGCGGGGATAAACCGCCACCAGCGGGTCCTGGCCCGGCTGGCGACGTCCGTTGACGGCCACCACCGACGACTCGTACACCGACCCCACCGACGCCCAGAACACCCCGTTGCGCTGCATGGCCCGGGCCAGCTGGTCGGTGGAGGCGCCGTAGCGGGTGACGTGCTTCTGGATCGCGGTGATGGCAGGGGCGCTGGCCTGCACATCGGCAATCGTCAGCTGCTCTGGCCGCTTACCCGACACCTCGGCCACCATCGCCACCAGGGTCTGCAGGCCCGAATTGGAGCGGGTGGGAGCCGTGTGCACGAAGCGAATCGCCTGGGCCGGCGCGGCTGGATCCAGCTGACGGTGATCACCACTGCGGGCGAGGGCCTGGAAGGGATCAGCCCGACGCAAGCCTGGGGCGAGGGCCGGGGTCGTCATCAGCACCATCGGCGAACTGGCCAGGGCCGGTGCGTCGGCGATCGGGGGGATGAGGGAGCGGTTCGGCGCCAGGGCCTGCAGGCGATGGCGCAGCAGGTCTTCCGAAATCTCACCATCGAGCGACACCAGCGTCGGAATCCGGGGATCCTCGGGATTACCGCCCCCCCGCAGCACAGCCTGGGCATGCTGCTGCATCTCTTCGATCACATCGCCACTGCCGGCGGAGCGGCAGCGCAGCAGCACGCGGGTGCCATCGGGGAGCCGCGGGGGATCCTGCCGAACGGCCGAGGCCCACGCCTCACAGGTGGAGCCCAGGGCACTGCCGGTGAGCATCGTCAGTTCGAGCTGCGGCCCCACCGGCAGGCCCACACAGCCGGCCAACAGCAGGGGAAGCAGCAGTGGAGCAGCGGGACGCATGGAATGGACGTCCGATTGCTTTTAGTCTGACAGGAGAAATCGGTCCCAGTCCGTGCTCTCCCTGCCGCGGTCCTCTGCCCTGACGCGACGGCGGTTCCTCTCCGTTGCCATGGCCACGACCGCTGTGGTGCTGGCATCGCCGCTGGTGCCGGGACCACGCCGGCCCCTGCTGGTGGCCGTGGGGTCAGAACTGGAGCCAGCCCTGCGGCAACTGGAACCCGACTTTGAGCGGCAGCATCCGTCGATTGATCTCCGTTGGGAGGTGCTGGGGGCGCAGGAGATGGTGAACCGCCAGCTTGACGGCGGTGGCGAACGGGCCCGGGTGCTGATTCCATCGAATGGCGCTCAGCTCAGGGCCTATGCGGCTGCCCGTCGCAGCCGGGGGCCAGGCGAGCCCTTCGCGGTGGAGCCAGTCCCCATCGCCCGCACAGTGCTGGTGGCCGTCGCCTGGCCCGACCGGGCCCGTCGGATGTTCCCCGACGGTCGCTTCTCATGGCAGCGGTTGAGAACCGTTGCGGAAGCCGGTCAGTGGTCGGCGCTGGGGGCACCGGCGGAATGGGGCAGTGTTGACCTGCGCTGCACCGATCCCCTGCGGTCGAGTTCGGGACAGATGACCCTGGCCCTCTGGAGCCGCAATCAGCCCCGGCAGATGGCCGTGCAGGCGCTGCGTCGGGCTGTGTATCGACCGGCCCGCTCGACCGACATCCTGCTGCAGGAGTTCATCAGCGGCGGTCGGAATGATGGTGACATTGCCCTGGTCTACGAATCCGGTGCGATCCATCGGCTCGCCGAGGCCCAACAACGCCATCCAGGCGGCTATGAGCTGCTGGTGCCCGATCCAACGATCGAATTACGGCTGGATGCGGCGGTGGTGGCCGACGATGCCGTTGGCCACCTCAAGGACGCCCGCCAGTTGGTGGACCATCTGCGCGGGGCATCCGCCCAGACCGTTCTGCGCAACCAGGGATTCCGTGGGGCAGACGGCCGTGGAGGAACCACAGCCGGCGATCGTGTGCAGCGGCTGGAACCGCCCACGCCTGCTGACCTGAGCGAGCTGCTGAAGCTCTGGCAGCAGGCGGGTTGAGGGTTACGTCTCAGTGCTCGTCAACGATCAACCGATCCCATGATCACGTCAATGGATCCCAGGATGGCCATGATGTCGGCCACTTTCACACCTTTGAGCAGGTGCGGCAGGATCTGGAGATTGTTGAAGTCGGCAGCGCGGATCTTCCAACGCCAGGGGGTGACATCATCGTTACCGATCAGGAAGACGCCCAGTTCCCCCTTGCCAGATTCGACCCTGGCATAGATCTGCCCGCCGGGAATCTTGAAGGTGGGCGCCACCTTCTTGGCGACGATCTGATAGTCAAAGCCATAAAACTCGCTGGTCTTGCCTTCCAGCTGACGGCGCGCCTCAAGATTTTCTGTGGGGCCACCGGGGATGGCGGCACAGGCCTGGCGCAGGATCTTGAGCGATTCGCGCATCTCCTGCACCCGCACGCGGTAGCGGGCATAGCAGTCGCCTTCGGTGGCGGTCACCACCGACCACTCAAAGTCGTCGTAGCACTCGTAGTGGTCCACCTTGCGGAGGTCCCACGGCACCCCAGAAGCCCGCAGCATCGGGCCCGACAGGCTCCAGTTGATGGCCTGCTCGCGGGTGATCACCCCCAGCCCCTCGATGCGACGGCGGAAAATGGGGTTGTTGGTGATCAGCTTCTCGTATTCATCAATCTTGGGTCCAAACCAATCGCAGAAATCGAGGCATTTTTCCAGCCAGCCCCAGGGCAGATCGGCGGCGACACCACCGATACGGAAATAGTTGTTGTTGACCATCCGCTGACCGGTGGCCGCCTCCCAGAGGTCATAGATCATCTCCCGCTCACGGAAGATGTAGAAAAACGGCGTCTGGGCACCCACATCCGCCAGAAAAGGGCCAAGCCAGAGCAGGTGGTTCGCGATGCGGTTGAGCTCAAGCATCAGCACCCGGATGTAGCTGGCACGCTTCGGCACCGGCACATTGGCCAGCTTCTCGGGGGCGTTGACGGTGATCGCCTCGTTGAACATGCCGGCGGCATAGTCCCAGCGGCTCACGTAGGGCACAAACATCACGTTCGTGCGGCTCTCGGCGATCTTCTCCATGCCGCGGTGGAGGTAGCCGATCACCGGCTCGCAGTCGACCACGTCCTCGCCGTCGAGGGTGACCACCAGCCGCAGCACCCCATGCATCGACGGGTGATGGGGCCCGAAGTTGAGCACCATCGGCTCCGTGCGCGTCTCCAGCTGCGTCATGGGGCCAGGGGGGGTCGTGGGTCCTGTCAATCTTAGGAAGGCGTGGGGCGTTCAGGGTCCCGCCCAGTCCGGGAACGGCCCAGGGCGGCACGCCTGGCCCGCCTGGCGCAACCTGGGACTGACAATGCAATTGAGCTGAAGATTTTGCGCTCTGATGAAATTAAGTGGTCTTTTCGTTTCAAATCATGGCCAACGGTGGGCCAATCGCAAAGGGAGAGGGGTGTCCATGGAAGGCTGCGTTTGCTACTGTCTGCCTGGAATTGTTCGGCTCAACCATGAACAGGCTCAGCGCCATCGCCACCGTCGCGCTTCTCTGCTGTGCCACCGTTGCCCAGCCCCTGGCAGCACGGGCGGATGACGAGGCCAAGATCAATGCCCGCATCGGCGCCGGTGGCACGGCATGCAAAAACAGGGTGGCCGTTAAATATCCCAAGGCCATCATGGCCGACATCAGCGTTGAGCTGGGTGCAACCCTCAAAGAAAGCATTGATGCCGGCACCACAACCCTGAGCGACATCAAGAAGAACGGATTGAGCTACAACTGGACCTACAAGAAGCACCGTGGCTACTGCAACACCGATGGATCCAGCAATGTGACCGAATTCGTGAAAAACCAGTAGCGCCTGGGGCCCAGGTGCCATGGACCGCAGTCTGAGCCACCTCGCGGTGGCTGGATACCGTTCACTGCAGAGCTTGACCCTGCCGCTGGGATCGCTGACGGTCGTCTGTGGCGCCAATGGCACCGGTAAAAGCAACCTCTACCGTTCCCTGGCACTCATTGCCGCTGGCGCCCGCGGGAACCTGGTGGCGGCCCTGGCGAGCGAAGGCGGTCTGCCGGCGGTGGTATGGGCCGGTGCACAGCGCCGCCGGGAACCGGTGCGGCTGCGGCTGGGTTTTGCCGGCCGGTCGTTGTCTTACGCCATTGAACTCGGTTACCACGCCGAGGATGAGACGAGCGCCTTCCTGCTGGATCCCGCCATCAAACGGGAATGGATCTGGGCCGGTGGCCCCTTTCATCCACGGAATGTGCTGGTTCAGCGGGAGGGATCGGTGGTGGAACGCCACGACAACGGCACCCGGCGCCTGGCGCTGGAGGTGCCACCGCACGAGAGTCTGTTCACCGCCGTGTCGGATCCGCTGGAGGCGCCGGAGGTGTTCCGGCTGCGGAGCACGATCCTGGGCTGGCGCTTCTACGACAGCTTTCGTACCGACCAGGATGCACCGGCCCGTCAGTCGCGGGTGGCGACACGGACGCCATCCCTGGCGGCCGATGGGGGCGATCTGGCCGCTGCGGTGCAGACAATCCTGGAGATCGGTGACAGCGCTGGCCTGCAGGGGGCCATTGCGGATGCCTTCCCTGGCTGCCGCTTGTCGGTCGAGACCAGCCAGCCACGCTTTCGCCTTCGCCTGCAACAACCGGGACTGCTGCGGCCGCTGGAGGCCTCGGAACTGTCGGATGGCACCCTGCGTTATCTGCTGCTTGCGGCAGCGCTGTTCAGCCCACGGTTGCCTCCCCTGCTGGTGCTGAATGAGCCCGAAAACAGCCTCCATCCCGATCTGATCGCACCACTGGCACGGCTCATCGGCACCGTCTCGGAGCAGACCCAGGTGTGGGTGATCGCCCACGACCCGGAGCTGATCGCAGGCCTTCAGCAGAGACCGGGCTGTCGCACCCTCACCCTTCAGCGGGAGCAGGGCGCCACGGTGCTGCCTGGGCAGACGGTGCTCGATCGGGCCGCCTGGCGCTGGCCCGCATTGGCCTGAGCGCTGGGTTCGGCCAGAGAATGGCGCCATGGGATCCACACCTGCTGATCCGGCCGCCTTCGGGCATGTGCCCGTGCTGGCCGAACCGCTGCTGGCCGCCCTGGCGCCCCTTTCGGCCCTGCTCGACCGGCAGCCCGATGGGGTGCTGATCGACTGCACCCTCGGGGGTGGGGGCCACAGCGGGCTGCTGCTGCAGGCCCACCCCCGGCTGCAGCTGGTGGGGCTGGACCAGGACCCCACGGCCCGCGCCGCCGCCGCCGACCACCTCGCCCCCTTGGCGGAACGGGTGACGATCGTGGCCACCAACTTCGCCGAGTTCAGGCCCGCACAACCGGCCGTGGCGGTGCTGGCCGACCTGGGGGTGAGCAGTCCGCAGCTCGATGTGGCCGACCGGGGCTTCAGCTTTCGGCACGCCGGCCCCCTCGACATGCGCATGAACCCCGACCAGGGCGCCACCGCCGCCGACCTGATCGATCGGCTCGATGACACGGCCCTCGCCGACCTCATCTATGCCTACGGCGAAGAGCGACTGTCGCGGCGCATCGCCCGCAAGATCAAGGAGCAGGGCCCCTGGGCCGATCCGGCCCGGCCCCGCACCACCGCCGAACTCGCCTGGCTGGTGGCCGGTTGCCATCCGCCCCAGGCCCGGCGCGGCCGCATCCATCCCGCCACCCGCACCTTCCAGGCCCTGCGCATCGCCGTGAATGACGAACTGGCGGTGCTGGACCGGCTGCTGCAGCAGGCCCCCGACTGGCTGGTGCCAGGCGGGCGGCTGGCGATCATCAGCTTCCACTCCCTCGAAGACCGGCGCGTCAAGACGGCCCTGGCCGCTGACGACCGCTTGCAACGGGTGACGCGCAAGGCGATCCAGGCCAGCGACACCGAAGCCGCCGCCAATCCCCGCAGCCGCTCGGCCAAGCTGCGGGTGGCCGAACGGATCTGACCCCGCCATGCCTGCGCCCCTGACGCCGACCGTCGCCTGGTGGATCGCCCTGGTGATTCAGCTGGTGGCCCT
>CAMASU010000067.1 GCA_945861105.1 Synechococcus sp. UW140 | reverse complement strand
CAGTACGCCGCCAAGCAGATGATCGCCCAGGGCAGCGGCGGCCGGATCATCAACATCTCGTCGGTGCACGAGGATTGGCCCATGCCCAACAACACCCCTTATTGCGTCGCCAAAGGTGGGGTGCGCATGCTCACCCGCACGGCCGGCGTTGAACTGGCCTCCAAGGGAGTGACGATCGTGAACGTGGGGCCCGGCGCCGTGGCCACGCCGATCAATGACTCGACGATGAACGATCCCGAGCTGCTGGCCAAGCTCAATGCCGCCATTCCGATGGGCCGCATGGCCCAGCCGGAGGAGATCGCCAAGGTGGTGGGCTTCCTGGCCAGCGATGCCGCCAGCTACATCACCGCCACCAGCATCTTTGCCGATGGCGGCATCATGCAGAGCAGCCCGGGACTCTGAAGCGCGTCCAGGCGGCATCCAGGGCCGCCGGGCCGGGGTCGGCCAGGGGCGGTAACTCGAGCAGCACCGGCACCCGGCCGATGCGCTCGAGGCTGCTGCGGTTGGCCCCATGGGGCTCGCCGTTGAGCACCAGTCCCAGCACAGGGATGCCCCGGCGGTTTAGGGCCTCCAGTGACAACAGCGTGTGGTTGAGGGTGCCCAGGCCGCTGCGGGCCACCAGCACCACCGGCAGCTGCCAGCGAGCGATCATCGTGATCTGCAGCAGATCGTCGCGGAGGGGCACCAGCAGCCCCCCGGCGCATTCGACCACCAGCGGTCCCGCCACGGCCGGCAGCTGCAGCGTCTCCTCCTGCACCACCAGTCCTTCGGCCGCGGCGGCCTGGTTCGGGGAGGCCGGTGCCGCCAGGCGGTAAGCCTCCGGCAAGATCCGTCCAGCGGCCTCAGCAACGGTCAGCCCCGCCAGCTGCGCCACCCGGGCACTGTCGCCCCCCACGGCCAGGTCGCCGCACTGCACCGGTTTCCAGTACGAGGCCTGCAGGGCCCGCACCAGCATCGCGCTCACCATGGTCTTGCCGACGTCGGTGTCGGTGCCGGCCACCACCAGCCGCAACGGCAGCTCTGGCGGCGGGGTCATGGCCGTTGCGCCAGCAGCAGGCGCAGTTCCCAGGAGAGCAGGGTGCGGCCGCGGGCGTCGGCGGGCCAGTGGCGCAGCAGTCGGCGCATGGCGCCCGCCTGCAGTCGACCGGAGGCCTGGCCCTGCACCCCCAGCTGCCGCAGCTCCCGCAGGAAGGCCAGGGGGCTGGGGTAACCGACGGTGAAGCGCAACCGGCGATCGAGTGAAGGACGCACTGTGGCTTCGACGGCGTTGCGCAGGGCATCGCCATCGGGTAAGGCCAGGGCGGTGCAGGCGACCCCCGCCCGGCGGGCGGCCTGGCGCCAGCCGTCGAAGCTGCCCGCCACCGGCACCGCCAGCGCCAGCCAGCCGCCGGGGGCGAGGCAGCCCAGCCAATGGCGCAGCTGGGCAACGGGATCGGCCAGCCAGTGCAGGGCGAAGCTGCTCATCAGCAGCGCAGCGCCCTGGGCCTGGGGGGGAAGGCCCCGGTCGAGGTCCCACAGCAGCCGTCGCTCGGCCGGCGCCGGCGCCAGCGCCAGCAGCGGGGCACAGTCATCCACCAGCCACGGGTCGAGGTCGGGCCGCTGGCGTCGCAGGGCGCCGGCGAGGGTGCCGGGGCCGGCCCCCAGGTCGAGCACCGGGCCGGCGGGCAGCGCCAGGCCCCGGCAATGGTGGGCGAGGCGCCAGGCCAGGGCCTGCTGCAGCCTTGCGCGGGCGGCGTAGGTGGCGGCGGCCCGCCCGAAGGCGGTGCGACGGTCGAGGCCCCCGCTGGTCATGGGGACTCCTCCAGAGCCGCGAGCCAGCCCAGCACCTGGTCGGCCAGCCCCGGCAGCAGCAGCCCATGGCCCACGCCCTCCAGGCGGATCACCGGTGCCTGGGGCAGCCGCTGGCGCAGATCCTCGCGGCAGAGCGGATGCACGATCGCGTCGGCGCCTCCCTCGATGATCAGCACCGGGGCCCCGGTGGGGAAGCCCTCGGGCAGGCCGTCGCAGCTGCCCAGCAGCGCCAGGTCGCGGCGCAGCTGCGCCAGCCCCGCCGGCGGCACGGGGCCGTCCTCCACGCCGGTGGGCAGGTGCTCCACCGGCTGTGGCTCGGCCACCCGCTGGCGGAATTCCCTGAAAAGGCCTGTCACATCGCCGGCGGCCAGGCGTTCATCCATGGCCTGCAGGGCCAGGCGCAGGGGGCGGCCGGCATCACCGGCGGGCACGAAGCGGGCGAAGCTGGCCAGCAACACCACCGCATCCGCGGCGGCGAGCAGGGCCGGTGGCACCAGATGCAGGCCAAGGGAATTGACGACCAAGGCCCGGCGGCCCCGACCGCTCCAGCCTGGCTGGGCGACGGCAAACCGGCCGTAACCCCGGTCGAACCGAGCCAGGGTCCAGCGGCGCTGCTCGCAGGCCGGGGCGAACCCCTCCCAGCAGCGGTGGTCGCTGCCCCAGCCATGGGCGGCCAGCAGTTGCCAGGTGCCGGTCTCGGCCACGAGTCCAAGCAAGAGTGGAAACCACCTCTATCTAGAACGGCGGCTGCCCCAGTTGGTCTGGCTGCCCGTGGGGCCCGCCCAAGAGGGAACTGTGGACCCCGCCGCGCGAGTGCGCCATGGAAGCATGGAGTTAAGCGGTCTTTAGAAAATGCTCGGCGAATAATAAGTAGTGGGGATTGCTGGGGTTGAGCTCTGCGGCGCGATAGCAGGCATCCAGTGCGCTAGAGCGATCACCCAGTAGACGAAAGGCTTTTGCTTTGATCATATAAAAATCAGCGTATCGATCATTGCGTTCGAGTAATTGCTCTGCAATCGCGAGGGCGACTTTGGGCTTGTTCCGGTCTAGGCAGGCGTTGGCAAGGTTGAACAGGTAGGTTTTAGGGGCTGGCCCTGCTGCTTGCGTCCTTTTGATTTTTTTGTGTGGGAAGCTCCCTGTCTTGATGATTGTTGTGGCCAATTGAGAGAGCATGCCAACATCGCGAAGAAAATAGCTGGAAGGATGGCCAGAATAGGGCGTGTGGATTTCGTGGAGTGCGTCAGGGGCGATGATCTTTCTGTACAGGTCGGCGTGACGTGCATCCAGGCTCTTGGGATCAAATACGGTAAAGAAGTGAGTCTTGGTTGAAATATCTGCTTTTGTCATTGGTTCGAAAGAAGAGTCTGCTGGTAGGTCCTGTGCCCACCGCATATCCCAGGGATAATGAATTCCATGGACCGGTGATAGCGCTAGAACTTGATCAAGATCCAGTAACTTTGAGAAGCGCATTGCTGCGTATGCGCCCATGCTGCTGCCATAGCCGGTGATGGCTTGATACCTTGGTCTAAGCCGCGACAGGAAGAGCGCAACGCTGGATATAATGTCGGAGGTGAGATTTTGATACCAAGCATCTTGCCTGGTTTTGACTGAGATAACGTCGATGCCATATTTCGTCAGGGCTTCAGTTCCAAAGCCAGGCCCTTCGAGTTCCCTGTTGCCTCTTTCGGTGAAAGTGACCGCGAGAGTGTTGGTGGGCGTGTGGAGGGAGATGTTGAAGTCAATGCAGATCTCTTTGTTGGAATAAAGCAGGGCTTTCATCGTGGCTCAGGAGAGGCTGCATATGGCTAACTCCGGCAAACTTAACAGATCTGTTTTGGGCCGTTGGCCGTGTGTCTGAGGTCAATGACGCGCCTGCCGCCATCCCGCTCGGAGGCGATCAGTGATCTCTGGTTGTCCCGGTGTCAGTCGTCCCATCGACAGGCGGGCTGAATTGCCAGGGCCTTGTGAACATCCTCACCATTGACATGGTTAATCAAACACGATGAGACCTAGCGATGATTGTCGATCGACGACCCAGGACCACCCAGGCCCAGGGCGGCCCGCAGCCGCGGCAGGGTGCCGGCGGGCAGGTCGTGGCGCAGCACCAGCCGCAACCGCGAGCTGCCCACGGGCACCGTCGGCGGACGGATCGCCACCGTGAACAGGCCCGCAGACTCCAACTGCTGCTGCAGCGTCAGGGCGCGCCGGTCGTCGCCCAGCAGCAACGGCAGGATCGGCCCTTCGCCAGGGGGGAGTGGCCAGCCATCGGCCGCCAGGGCCAGGCGCCAGCGGTGGGCGCGGGCCAGCAGCTGCTGCCGCAGGTCCGTCGCCCCGGCCCCGGCGAGCAGGGTCAGGGCGGCTAGGGCCCCGGCGGCCAGGGGGGGCGCCAGGGCTGTGCTATAGCGAAAGGCGCCGCTCGTCTGCAGCAACCAGTCGCCCAGCAGCCCATCGGCCGCCAGAAAGGCTCCGCCACTGCCGAAGGCCTTGCCGAAGGTGCCGCTCACCAGGGCAACAGCGCCGTGGCCATGGGCCAGACCGCGGCCGCCGGGGCCCAGCAGGCCGAGGGCGTGGGCCTCATCGACCAGCAGGGCGGCCCCGTGGTGCTCACACAGGGCCGCCAGGGTCGCCACCGGCGCTGTGGTGCCCTCCATGCTGTAGACGCTCTCGCAGAGCACCAGCAGCCGCTGGCCGGGCCGAGCGCTCCGGGCTGCCGTCAGCCGCCGCTCCAGGTCGCCGGCATCGTTGTGGGCGAACCGCTCCAGCCGGGCACCGCTGGCGCGCACACCCACCAGCAGGGAATGGTGCACCAACCGGTCGGCCAGCACGAGGCTGTGGCGGTCCGCCAAGGCCGCGACGGCGGCCAGGTTGGCCTGGAAACCACTGGGGAACAGCAGCACCGTCTGGCGGCCCAGCCAGGCGGCCAGGGCCTGCTCGAGCTGCTGGTGCACGGGCCGGCTGCCGCTCACCAGCCGTGAGGCACCGGCCCCCAGGCCGCTGGCGGCCAGTTCGGCGCTCGCAGCGGCCAGCACCGCCGGGTGGCGGCTGAGGCCCAGGTAGTCATTGCTGGCCAGGTCGAGCAGGGGCGAGCCGTCCGCCGTGGCCAGCTGGGCGGGGGTGGCGGGGGCCAGGCAGCGGAGCTGGCGCCGCCGTTCCGCCGGCACGGCGGCGAGGGCGTTCTGCAGCCAGCCGCGCCAGTCATCGATGGGGGATGGGGCCACAGCGGTGGTCATGGCGCCCCCATAGGATGACGCCATGACCACTGCCGCCAGCAGCCGGCCCGATCTGGCGGCGCTCTTCCCCTTCAGCCTCGACGGCTTCCAGCTCGAGGCCATTGATGCCCTGGATCAGGGCCATTCGGTCGTGGTGAGCGCCCCCACCGGCTCGGGCAAGACCCTGGTGGGCGAATACGCCATCCACCGCGCCCTGGCCCATGGCCGGCGGGTGTTCTACACCACTCCGCTCAAGGCGCTCTCCAACCAGAAGCTGCGCGATTTCCGCGAACAGTTCGGAGCCGAGCGGGTCGGACTGATGACCGGCGACATCACCGCCAACCGCGAGGCTGCGGTCGTTGTGATGACGACCGAGATCTTCCGCAACATGCTCTACGCCGAGATCGATCACCCCGACGACGATCCCCTGGCGGATGTCGAGACCGTGGTGCTCGACGAATGCCATTACATGAACGACTCCCAGCGGGGCACCGTCTGGGAGGAGTCGATCATCCACTGCCCTTCGGTGATCCAGCTGGTGGCCCTCTCGGCCACCGTCGCCAACGCCGGGCAGCTCACCGACTGGATCGAACAGGTGCACGGCCCCACCCGGCTTGTGCTCAGCGACCACCGGCCGGTGCCGCTGGCCTTCAGCTTCTGCAGCGCCAAGGGTCTGCATCCGCTGCTCAACGAAGCCGGCACAGGCCTGCACCCCAATGCCAAGGTCTGGCGGCCCCCCAAATCCACCCGTCGCAAGGGCGACCGCAGCCCCCGGCCGCCCCAGCCCGAAGCACCGCCCATGGGCTTTGTGGTGAACCAGCTGGCCGAACGCGACATGCTGCCGGCCATCTATTTCATCTTCAGCCGCCGCGGCTGCGACAAGGGTGTGCGTGATCTCGGCGGGGCCTCTCTGGTCACGCCAGCCGAGCAGGCCCGCCTGCGGGAACGCGTCGATGCCTTCGTGGCGGCCAATCCTGAAGCGGTCCGCGACGGGCATCTGGAGCCATTGCTGCGGGGGGTGGCGGCCCACCATGCCGGTGTGCTGCCGGCATGGAAGGAACTGATTGAAGAGCTGTTCCAGCAGGGGCTCATCAAGGTGGTGTTCGCCACCGAAACCCTCGCGGCCGGCATCAACATGCCCGCCCGCACCACGGTCATCTCGGCCCTGTCCAAACGCACCGAAAGCGGCCATCGCGGGCTGATGGCCAGCGAATTTCTGCAGATGGCCGGTCGCGCCGGTCGCCGTGGCCTCGACACCCAGGGCTATGTGGTCACCGTCCAGAGCCGCTTCGAGGGGGTGCGGGAGGCCGGTCAGCTGGCCATGGCGCCCGCCGATCCCCTCGTCAGCCAGTTCACCCCCAGCTACGGCATGGTGCTCAACCTGCTGCAGCGTTATGACCTGGCGAAGGCCCGGGAGCTGGTCGAACGCAGCTTCGGCCGTTACCTCGCCACCCTCGACCTGGCCGATGACCAGGCCCGCATCAGCGAACTGCGCGAGCAGCTGGAACTGATCGGTGAAACCGCCACCGATGTGCCATGGGAGGCCTTCGAGGCCTACGAAAAGCAGCGCGGTCGCCTGCGGGAAGAACGGCGGCTGCTGCGGATCCTGCAGCAGCAGGCCGAAGAGACCCTGGCCCATGAACTCACCCTTGCCCTGCAGTTCGCCAGCCCCGGCACCCTGGTGAGCCTCAAGGCGCCGGCCCTGCGCGGTCGCGTCTGCCCTGCCGTGATCGTTGACAAGATCGACGGCCCCGGCCAGTTCCCACTGCTGCTCTGCCTCACCGACGAGAACCTCTGGGTGCTGCTGCCCTGCCGCTCGGTGGTGAGCCTGCATGCCGAACTCAGCTGTCTGCAGGTGGGTGGTTTCACTGGCCCCGACCTCAGCCAGCCCGGGGAACACCGCCACGGTGATGACCACAGTGCCGGCCTGGCCCTGGCGGTGGGCTCCCTGGCCCGTCGCCACGACATGCACACCCCCCAGTACGACCTGGCCGGTGAGGTGCAGCAGCAGGCGCGGCTGGTGCAGGACCTGGAGGCCGAACTGGAGGCGGATCCGGCCCACCGCTGGGGTGATCGCCGCCAGCTCAAGAAGCAGCGTCGGCGCATGGAAGAACTGGAGGAGGAAATCGCCGAGCGGCAGCGATTGCTGCACCACCGGGCCAACCGCCATTGGCAGACCTTCCTGAGCCTGATCGAGATCCTGCGCCATTTCGGCTGCCTTGATGACCTCGAGCCCACCGAGATCGGTCGCACGGTGGCGGCCCTGCGGGGCGACAACGAGCTCTGGCTGGGGCTGGTGCTGATGAGTGGCCATTGCGACGAGCTCAGCCCTGGCGACCTGGCCGCCGTGCTGGAGGCGGTCTCGACCGAGGTGAGCCGTCCCGACCTCTGGACCGCCTATCCCCCACCGCCCGCCGCCGAAGAGGCGCTGCACGATCTGCGGGGCCTGCGGCGCGAGCTGGTGCGGCTGCAGGAACGCCATGAGGTGGTCGTGCCGGTGTGGTGGGAACCGGATCTGATGGGCCTGGTGAAGGCCTGGGCCGATGGCACCAGCTGGACCGATCTGATCGCCGCCACCTCCCTGGATGAAGGGGATGTGGTGCGGCTGCTGCGGCGCACCGTCGATCTGCTGGCCCAGCTGCCCTACTGCCCTGCCGTCAGCGAGGAGCTGCGGGGCAAGGCCCGCCGCGCCCTGCAGGCCATCAACCGCTTCCCCGTCAAGGAGGAGATCGTCGGTGCCGAACCCGAAGGGCTCAACCCCGCCACCCAGCGGGTGCCGCTGGAGGGCTGAAGGGCTTCAGCCACTGGGTTTCAGATCCCCAGCCGCCCATAGATCACCGGCAGGTGCACCCGGTGCCGATCGCTGCTGAAGCAGTCGGCCAGCTGCTCGGGGCTCAGGCGTGATGTCACGGCCGGATCGGCTTCCAGGTTGGCGCGGAAGTCGCCCCCGGCGCGGTTCCAGGCCCCGTGGGCATGGCCCTGCACGATGCGATAGGCCTCTTCGCGGCTGAGTCCCGTGGCTACCAGTGCCAGCAGCACCGCCTGGCTGAACACCACGCCGCCGTAGATGTTCAGGTTCCGCTGCATGGTGTCGGGGTACACCTGCAGCCCTTCCACCACCCGGGTCATTTCCCGCAGCATGAAGTGCAGCGTGACCGAGCAATCGGGCAGCATCATCCGTTCCACCGAGCTGTGGCTGATGTCCCGTTCATGCCAGAGGGCACAGTTCTCGAGGGCGGCCACCACGTAGCTGCGCAACACCCGCGCGAGGCCGCTGATGCGTTCGC
>CAMASU010000066.1 GCA_945861105.1 Synechococcus sp. UW140 | reverse complement strand
CACGACCAGGTCGATCGCCTCCCGCCGGCAGAGCTGCAGCAGGCCGTCGCTGTCGTCACTGGCGATGGGGGCCACGCTGCAGCCGGGGAGGTCGGCGCTGCCGCCGTTGCCGGGGGCGAGCCACAGCCGCGGTTGGCCCGGCGACCGGGCGAGGGCCCAGGCCAGGGCATTTTCCCGGCCTCCGGAGCCCACCACCAGGATGCGTGCGACGGTCATGCTCGGGCCCTCCCCTGGAATGACGGCGCTGCCGGGGGGGCCACCTAGCGTTGGCCCGCTGCGAACACGCCATCCTTGCTGTTCCCTCCTACCGCGGCAGCGGTGCCGCCGGCCTCCCCACCGCCGCTGCCGGCGGGCGCTCTGCCCCAGGCCGCCTTTGAGCGGCTGCTGCTGGACGGCGACGTCCGCGCCCTGGGGGACGCCTGCGTCAATGCCCTGACGGTGGGCCTCGATGCCCGGCTGCCCCTGGTCCGGGGCCGGCTGCTGACGCTGAATCCGGAACCCGAAGGCCTCGCGACGGTGCTCGACGATGCCGCTGCCCTGCTGCAGTGCCGCGCCCCGGATGCCGCGCTCACGGTGCTGGATCGGGTGGGGCCCGCCGCCGGTGACGAACGGCGGCGCTGGTTGCTGCTGCAATGGCAGGCCGCCCGCGATGCCCGGGACCATCGCCGCGCTGCCCTGGCGCTGCAGCGCCTCAGCCAGCGCTCGGTCGAAGCGCTGCAGGCCCTGAACCTGCCCGTCACCGACGGCCCCCTGCCGGTGGCCAGCGCCCTGGATCTGCAGGCCGGGCACCTGGAGGCCGACGGCCGGCCCGCGGCGGCCGCGGGCCTGCTGCAGACCCCCGCCAGCGACCCCCTGGCCACCGCAGGCCGGCTGGCGGAGGCCACCCGGCTGCTCGCCGGCGCCGGCGAGGGGTCCCGGGCCCTCGGGTTGCTGCCCCGTGCCCTCGACCAGGCCGCCGGTGCGGCCGCCTGGGGCCTCGCCGGACCCCTGCTCAGTCGCCAGCGGCAGCTGGAGCTGGACGCCGGCCAGCCGGCAGCGGCGGCCGCCACCAACCAGCGGCGGGAACGGTTGGCCCGCCGCCTTGAGGACGGCATGGCCCTGCGGGCGGCCCTGCGCAGTGCCCGCGCCGATGGCACCCGTCAGCCGGCCCTGGCCCAGGCGCTGCTGGACCGGCAGGAACCCCTGGAGCAACGCCACGGCGATGGCCTTGATCTGCTGTTGCAGCTCAGCGACGCGGCCGGGGCTGATCGCAGCCAGGCGCGGCTGACCCTGGCCGCCCGCCTGGCCGCCGCCCTCGACCATCGCGAACGCTGGAGTGACCTGCTGGCGGACCAGCAGCGGCTCGCCAGTGAGGCCGGCGACAGCTGGATGCTGGACCGGGTGGACCGGGAAGCCCTGCGGGTGGCCGCGGGGCGGCCCCTGCGGGAGCAGGAGGCCCTGGACCGGCGGCTGCAGGAGCTGGAGGGGGACCCCCGGCCTGACCGTTTTCCCTGGACCATTGAGACCGCCGAGGGACGCGAGCGGCAGCGGCGCCGGCTGACCAGCGAAGGGGAGGAGTTGCGCCAGCAGCAGCGGCGGCTGGGGTTCGATCCATTCCCTGGCATCCACACGCTGCCAGCCCTGCTTGAAGACAGTGAACGGCTGCGCCGGGCGCGGGCCGATGGCGCCGACGTGCTGCTGGCCCCCGGCGCGTTCGGCACCCTGCCGTCACGGCTGCCCCAGGCCGAGGCCATGGCGCAGCAGCAGCAGCTGGAGGCGGCCCTGCAGAGCATCCTTCCGGAGGCGGGCCCCCGGCAGCAGGCCCGGGAGCGTTTCGCCCTGCTGGTGCAGCGGCAGTGGCGGCGCCTGGATCTTGAGAACAGCCTGGCGGTGGCGGTGCAGCGCCAGCGGCTGCCGGTCGATGCCGTGGAGCGGCAGCAGGAGCTGCTGGATCTGGAGCGCCTGCTGGATCCCCGTTCCCCCTGGCTGCAGGAGCTGGAGGCGGAGGGGCGCAGTGCGGCCGCCCTGGCCAGCCTGGTCAGCTGGCAGCAGCGGCGCGAGCAGCTGCGGTTGCAGGATCGGCGGGAGGAAGCCCGCCAGCTGCGCCGCCGGCAACAGCAGCTGACCGTGCAGCAGAACGACCCCCTGCCCACCGCCCAGCAACGGCTTGCCACCGAGATCACCCAGCGTTGGCGGGCGCTGCTGGCCCGCCCTGATGAGGCCACCGCTGCGGCGCTGCAGCCCCTGGCGGTGGCCCGGGAGCAGGAGACCCTGGAGCTGGAGCTGGTGCGGTTGCGGTTGGCAGGGCTGCTGCGGGAAGCCGGCCAGCTGCGGGACACAATGCAGGAAGAGCTGCGGCTGGACCGGCAGCTGCGCTCACCCCTGCGGCCCGGCGGCCATGCCGGCCCCCCTGCTGAGGCAACCCCATGACCGCCACTGCCCTGACCATCGGTCCCCTGCTCCATGAGGGCAAGGCCAAGAAGGTCTTCGGGACGGATCGCCCGGGGGTGCTGGCGGTGCAGTTCAAGGACGATGCCACCGCCTTCAATGCCCAGAAAAAGGACCGCCTGGCCGGCAAGGGCATCCTCAACTGGGAGATCTCGGCGAGGTTGTTCGAGCTGTTGGAGGCCGAGGGGGTGGCCAGCCATTACCTCGGCTGCCTCGATCCCGGCTGGATGGCCGTGCAGGCCGTACGGATCGTGCCCCTGGAGGTGGTGCTGCGCAACCGGGCGGCGGGGTCCCTCTGCCGTCAGCTGCCGCTGGCGCCGGACACCCCGCTGGCGCCGGCCCTGCTTGATTTGTATTACAAGGACGACGCCCTTGGCGATCCCCTGTTGACCGAGGCCCGGCTGGAGCTGCTGGCATTGCTGCAGCCTGGGGAACGCGAGCGGCTTGAGGCCCTGGCGCGGCAGGTGAACGCCGTGCTGAGCCGTCACTTCGGCGAGGTGGGCATCGATCTGGTGGATTTCAAACTCGAATTCGGTCGCCCTGAGGCGGGACCCCTGCTGCTCGCCGATGAGATCAGCCCCGACACCTGCCGCCTCTGGGACAGGGGCCAGCCCGGCAGCACAGACCGGATTCTGGACAAGGACCGCTTCCGCCAGGACCTGGGCGGACTGGTGGAGGCCTATGGGGAGGTCCTCAAACGGGTCCAAGGGTTAGGGCCAAGTCCCCGTCCCTACCGATAGGGTCACCCGACCGGCGCCGCACTGCGCACTGATGCCCAGCCCCACCATGGCTTCCGGCCACCCGGCTGCCTCCGTCCAGCGGCGCCTGGCCCTCTGGACGGTTCGCCTGTCGACGCCGCTGCTCGGGGTGCTTGTACTCGCTGGTGCCACCCTGGCCCAGACTGCCGCACCGGCGGGGGCTCCCGCCTCTGACCAGGTCGACACTCCATCGGCGACTCCGGCCGCCACACCTGATCCGGCCGCCACACCTGATCCAGCTGCCACGCCGCCCACCCGGCCCCCAGCGACGGTTCCGGCTGCTGCCGCCGAGACCAAGGTTCCCATCAGTGAAGTCGCGGTGGTGGGTCTCGAGAATCACCCCGAGCGGGAGCGGTTGGAGCGCGTCGTCTACGACGCCCTCACGGTCCGTCCCGGCAGCAGCACCACCCGCTCAGCCCTCAAGACCGACCTGTCGGCGGTGTATGCCACCGGCTGGTTCAGTGATGTGCGCATCCAGCCGGTGGACGGCCCCCTGGGGGTGCGGCTGGTGGTGAACGTCACCCCCAACCCGGTGCTGACCGAGGTGACCTTCGATAACCCGAAGGCGCTGCTGCCCCCATCGGTCGTCAAGGAGGTCTTCGCGACCGACTACGGACGCACCATCAACCTGCGCACCATGGAGCGGCGGCTCAACGAGCTGCAGAAGTGGTACGGCGACCAGGGCTATTCGCTGGCCCGGGTCACCGGTCCCAGCCGCATCAGCCCCGAGGGTGGGGTGGAGCTCAGCGTGCGCGAAGGGATTGTCGAGGGCGTTGAAGTTCAGTTCGTCAATGCCAACGGCGACACCGTTGACGACAAGGGACAACCGATCCGCGGCAAATCGAAGCCCTGGGTGGTGAGCCGTGAGATCTCGGTCAGGCCTGGCGGACTGTTCAACCGCCGCCAGCTGGAGGGTGACATCAAGCGCCTCTATGCCACCGGCCTGTTCTCCGATGTGAAGGTCACCCTCAAGCCGGTGCCGGCCAAACCTGGCGAGGTGGTGCTGGTGCTCGGTGTGACCGAGCAGTCGACCGGTTCGCTGTCGGGGGGCATCGGCTATAGCCAAAACCAGGGTCTGTTCGGCCAGATTCAGCTGCAGGAAAGCAACCTCTTCGGCCGTGCCTGGAGCACCGGCCTCAACTTCACATACGGGCAGTACGGTGCCCTTGCAGACTTCAACTTCGATATCCCCTGGCTGAAGGATGACCCCAACCGCAGCGCCCTGCGGGTGAAGGGCTTCATCAGCCGCGAAATTCCGCAGATCTTCCAGAGTCAGTACGACGGTTCCATCCGCACGGTCCAGGGGTTCTACGAAGCACCCTCCCGGTCGATCAATGCCCAGCAGGCCGTGCTGCTTAACCAGGCCGTCGGACGGCCGCGCAACTATGTCGTCAACGTTGAGGACACCGACTTCAACAACGTCAACGCCGCCTCGGCGGTCCTGCCGGGCTTCAACTACTACGACCCCGAGGGTGACCTGGTGCGGGTGCAGCGCACCGGCGGCAACATCCAGTACATCCGCCCCCTGCGGGGGGGAGATCCCTTCAAACGCAACCTCTGGACCCTGATCTTCGGTCTCAGCGGTCAGGAGGCGATCGTCATGAACGGCAACGGCACCCCTCGGCGCTACGGGGCCGCTCCTTTTGACAATGACGGTAACCGTTACGCCAATCTCAACGAGATCATTTGCCTTGCCTACAACTGCGCCAGTAGTAACCAGCTGGTAGGCGGCCGCTTCGCTGTCTCCTACAACACCCTCAACGACAACAAGAGTCCCCGCTCCGGCACGTTCGTGACGGCCAGCACCGAGCAATACGTCAGTGTCGGTGAAAACTCACCCTCCTTCAATCGTCAGCGACTCTCGGCCACCCATTTCATTCCCGTCAATTTCCTGAAGCTGTACAAGGGCTGCCGCAGCAAGAAGGGTGAACCCGAAGATTGCCCGCAGTCCATCGCCCTCCAGCTCACGGGGGGCAACATCAGCGGCAGCCTTCCCCCCTATGAGGCCTTCTGCCTCGGCGGCAGCAACTCGGTGCGTGGTTACTACGACTGTGATCTGGGGGTCGGCCGCAGTTACCTGGAAGGCACCATCGAATACCGCTTCCCGATCTTCAGGATCATCAGCGGCGAACTGTTCTTCGATGCCGGCACCACCTTCGGCAGCCAGGATCAGGTGCCGGGCAGCCCCGGGATTTTGCTCCAGAAACCCGGCCAGGGCTTCTCGGTGGGGACCGGTGTGATCGTGACCACCCCCGTGGGTCCCCTGCGACTGGAGGTGGCCAGTCAGGATTTCACCGACAACTGGCGCTTCAACGTCGGTGTGGGATTCAAGTTCTGACCATGGCCTGGCCCTCTGATTACAGCCGTCGCCACACCCTGGCCGCCCCCGTGGAACGGCGGGGGGTGGGGCTGCACTCCGGCAGTGGCACCCGGGTCCGTCTCGAGCCCTCTGACCAGCCGGGGTTCCGGGTGGGCTGGCTGGATCAGCCGGCGCTGGGGCTCCAGCCCCTGCACCCCGGCCTGGTGCACGAGACCCGTCTCTGCACCTGCCTGCGGCTGGGAGAGCGGCGCCTGGCCACGGTGGAACATCTGCTGGCTGCCCTGGCCGGCACGGGCCTCAGCCAGGCCAATCTCTGGATCGAGGGGGAAGAGATTCCCCTGCTTGATGGTTCGGCGGCCCCCTGGGTGGAGGCCATCGGCGAGGCGGGTCTTCGCGACCTTGGCCCCCGCGACCCTCTGCCGGCCATTGATGCTCCCATCACCCTGCAGCAGGGCCTCAGTGTCGCCGTCGCCCTGCCCAGCGACCAGCTCTGCCTCACGGCCGCCATCGAGTTTCCGCAACCGGTGATCGGGCGCCAGCTCTTCAGCATCTTCCTCACGCCCGAACGGTTCGTCTCCGAGATCGCACCGGCGCGCACCTTCGGCTTCCGGGATCAGGTGGAGCAGCTGCGACAGGCTGGGCTGATCCGCGGCGGTGATCTCGACAATGCCCTCGTCTGTGATGGTGAGCGCTGGCTCAATCCACCGCTGCGCTTCACCGATGAACCCGTGCGCCACAAGCTGCTGGATCTGATCGGTGACCTGGCCCTGGCCGGCCTGCCCAGGGCCCAGGTGATCGTCTACCGCGGCTCCCATGCGCTGCACACGGCCCTGGCCACTGCCCTCAGCAGCCGCCGTCTGGCCCTTGCCCCCGAGTCCCTCCCCCTCGTCGCCGATCGTCCCCACGCCGCCTGATGACCGCTGCCAACCCCGTCTCCGTGCTCGAGAGCGAGCAGATCCTCAAGCTGCTGCCCCATCGCTATCCGTTCGCGCTGGTGGACCGCGTCATCGAACACGATCCCGGCCGGCGGATCGTGGCCATCAAGAACGTCACCCTCAACGAACCCCAGTTCCAGGGCCATTTCCCCGGACGTCCGCTCATGCCCGGGGTGCTGATCGTCGAGGCCATGGCCCAGGTGGGCGGACTGATCGTGGCGCAGATGCCCGAACTGCCGGCGGGCCTCTTTGTGTTCGCGGGCATCGACGGGGTAAGGTTCCGCCGTCCTGTGGTGCCAGGGGATCAGCTGCGGATCACCTGCGAGCTGATCAGCCTCAAGCGCCAGCGCTTCGGCAAGGTGCGAGCGGATGTCACGGTCGACGGCCATGCCGTCTGTGCCGGTGAGCTGATGTTTTCCCTGGTGGACTGACCATGAATCTCTCCGCCACTTCCGCCCGGATTCATCCGACGGCCCTTGTCGATCCCGCGGCCCGTCTGGGGGATGGGGTCATTGTCGGCCCGTACGCCGTGATCGGTCCTGAGGTCAGCCTGGGGGCCCGCACCGAGATCGGCCCCCATGTGGTCATCGAGGGTCGGGTGCTGATGGGAGAAGACAACAAGATCTTCCCCGGGGCCTGCATCGGTCTCGAGCCCCAGGACCTCAAGTACCGCGGCGACGCCACCGAGGTGGTGATCGGTGATGGCAATCGCATCCGCGAATGCGTCACGATCAACCGGGCCACCGCCGCCGGTGAATCCACCCGCCTCGGCAATCACAACCTGCTGATGGCCTACAGCCACATCGGCCACAACTGTGTGCTGGGGGATCGGATCGTGGTGGCCAACGGCGTGGCTGTCGCCGGCCATGTGCACATCGAGGACAGGGCGGTGATCGGCGGTGTGCTGGGCATTCACCAGTTCGTGCACATCGGCCGACTGGCGATGGTGGGGGGCATGAGCCGCATCGATCGGGATGTGCCCCCCTTCACGATGGTGGAAGGTCACCCTGGGCGACTGCGGGGTTTCAACCGCATCGGCCTGCAGCGCAGCGGTCTGGCGGAGGCCGACGACGGGTCGGTGATGAAGGAGCTGCAGCATCTGTGGAAACTGCTGTATCGCAGCGGTCTGCCCCTGGCCACGGCCCTGGCCGAGGCCCGCACGCTGAGCCTCACCCCCACCGGGGAACACCTGGTGGCGTTTCTGGAGGCCAGCTGCACCCCAGGCCGCCGCGGGCCCCTGCCGCCGGCCCGCCCGTGAGGCTGCCGACGCCGTGACCCACCTGCTGATCAGCACCGGCGAGGTGTCCGGTGACCTGCAGGGCAGCCTGCTGATCCAGGCCCTGCGGCAGGAGGCCGAGGCCCGGGGAATGCCCCTGCGGCTGAGTGCCCTGGGGGGACCGCGGATGCGTGCCGCCGGTGCCGAGCTGCTGGCGGACACCGCGCCCCTGGGGGCGATCGGTCTCTGGGAAGCCCTGCCGCTGGTATGGCCCACCCTGCGGCTGCAGCGGCGGCTGAACCGCTGGCTGCGCCGCAACCCCCCCGATGGGGTGGTGCTGATCGACTACATGGGGGGCAATGCGCCCCTGGGGCGGCGGGTCAAACGCTGGTGGCCCCAGCTGCCGGTGCTCTACTACATCGCCCCCCAGGAGTGGGCCTTCCGGCTGGGGGAGAGCGGCACCACCCGGCTGATTGGTTTCAGCGACCGGATTCTGGCGATCTTTCCGGAGGAGGCCCGCTTCTACGCCAGCCGTGGGGCGCGGGTCGACTGGGTGGGCCATCCCCTGCTCGACACCCTGGCGCCCGGCATGGACCGGTCCACGGCTCGCCGGCAGCTGGGGCTCAGCGACGACGATCGGCTGCTGTTGGTGTTGCCGGCCT
>CAMASU010000065.1 GCA_945861105.1 Synechococcus sp. UW140 | reverse complement strand
AGCCGGAGCCGCGGCCGGGCCGCCGGAGGCCACCCCACCGCCCACCCCGGAGCCCGGTCCGGCCCGGTCCGCCGCCCGCAGGGCGGTGGCAATCAGCTCCGCATTGCCGTGCCAGTCGGGGCGCACGATGCCGAAGGGCACCAGCACCGCCTCGATGGCCCGCTTCAGGGATTCCCCGCCAGCATGGCTGGCCGAAGGGGAAGGACCTGACAACAGGCCCTGGCGCAGCAACTCCACCGTGGTCCAGAGGGCCTGGGCCGAATCCTGCACGCAGGAGGTGGTGGCCGTGACCGCCGCCACGCCGCGGCCATCACCGCTGCGATAGCGGGCCATCATCACCTCAGCCTGGAGCCGCAGCGCCGCCAGCAGCTCTGGATCCTGCCGCACCAACACATCCGAGATCGGCCGCAGCCCCAGCCAGCCCCGCTGCAGATCGCCGCTCCAGGCACTCCATTCCTGGCTGCCGGCCACGATCCCATCGGGATTGTTGGCGTAGATCTGGTGGTAACGCAGGTCGAAGCGCGGCTCACCGCCAAAGGGGTCGGCGATCACCTCCGCCTCGCCGAAGGAAAAATGGCCTGTCACGGTGAAGCCCGGTGTGGGCTCACCGCCGGGCCCGCCGATGCCGCCGAAGGCGTGGATGAGCAGGGCATGGTCGCCGATCGCCCAGGGCCGCGCCATTCGATCGGGCTCAAGGGCGGTGCGGCGGAAGCTGCCGCGCCGGTTGGCCGCGGCGTTCCAGTTGCCCCGGGCGATCTGGCCGAGGCCCGCGGCGGTGCCCAGCAGCTGCCCATCGGGGCTCAGCTGCACCAGGGCCTGGGGCAGCAACGCCTGCACCGTAAACAGGCCATCCGCCGCCGGTGCCCCGTAGACGGTCCATCCCTCGGCGCCGATCGGGTGGTCGAGCAGACCGGTGGTCTCGAAGAACCGCCGCCCATCCCGGTTGGGGGGCTGGCTGGGGATGCGCACCGTTTCCTGGGGCCCCCGATAGCTGTGGCTGCGGGGGTCGTAGTGCCGCACCACGAACAGATCGCCGCCGGCCCCCTCCCTCCCCTGCAGGGCCTTCACCAGCCGCACCCGGGCCATCCAACGCCCTGTGATCTGCACCGGCGGAGTCGGGATCCGCAGCACCGGCCCCTCCCCAAGGGCCGGCTGAGGGGCGCGGAGGCCGGCGGCGGCAGCCAGCTCCACACCCTCCAACCGCACGCTGAGGTCGTCCTCGGGGCGGGCACCAGCCAGGGACTGGAGCGGCCCGACGCGGGAGCGGCCATCGAGCCGCCAGGGCACCACGTTGCCCTGGGCCGCCAGGGAGCGGGCCTCGGCACCGAGGTGGATGTCTGTGGTGAGCAGCCCCACCAGGGCCCGCAACCGGGGCTGATCCGACCAGGCCAGGGGAAGCCGGCGCCCCACCAGGTGGGCAGCGGCGGCAGGAGCCTGCTCCACCTGCAGCCAGACCCAGTCCTCAGCGCTGGCGGCGGCCTCGGCCGGCTCCGGCAGGATCAGCCTGCCGATCCAGTCGGCATGGGGCCGGTAGAGGGCCGGATCGGGGCGGCGATCCAGCGGATAGAAGTCGGGCCGGTTGAAGGGAGCCCGTTGAAGCAGGGAATAGGACGAAACGGCGGCCCGACCCGTTCTGGGTGGCGTGGTGGAGCCCGCCGGGAGGGAGCCCGGAAGCAGCGAGAGCAGGGCTAGCGCCAGCAGCCCCCAGGGCAACGCGGCACGCCAGCCACGACGCGTCGGAGCGCCCCTCGATGGGCCTGACCTCAGCCGACCCATGGCGCGGCGCTCAAGGGCACGGGATCGATCGGGGAAGGGGTCACGGGTGGGCCGGGGCAGAGGAGCGAATCTGAATAACGATCCCAGGGGCCATGCCAAGAGCCAAGAGCCCAGAGCCCAGAGCCCAGACCTCGACAAGGGCTAGCCTGTGGATCGCTAATTTGTCGGCAAAGACGCCAGTCGATGTACAGGCGCACCTACGGCATCCTGGCTGCTGGGGTGATCGCCACCACCGCGGTTGCGGTCATTTTCAATCAGTCCGTCCAGTTACAGGAGGCGGTCCAGCAGCGAAGCCGCCTTGAACAAGCCGCCGAACGCCTCTGCCGGGTTCTGGAGGCCTCCCGGCTTTTGTTCGTGCAGGTCGCTGCCGGCACGGGCGAGGCCCGGCAGGTCGCCAGCCGATCGGGCCAGCTGGGCGGCTTTAGGGCCCTTGGTCTGAATCCCACCCCGCCGGCCGATACCCCGGGGCGGCAGACCGGAATCGAGTCCGCCATCTCCCCCGGAGCCAGCCCTGTCCCCGCGACGGGCCGCGCGGTCGAAGGGGATGGACAAGGGCGAGAACGCCTGGCCGAACCGGACATCATCTGCCTGAGCGACAACCGCCCGCCCCAGGTGCGCGTGCTGGCGGATCCGGTTCACCGCAACCTGCTGAGGCTGGCCCCTGTCCCGGAGCCGCTGAACCTGGAGTGGCCGCGCAACCCGCTCGCTGGGGCGCTCGTTTGGCCCCTGGGAGGCCTGCTGATGATCCTGAGCGGCCTGCTGGCCTACCGGTCGGAACGACAGGCCCGCCGCCAGCACCAGATCCTCAACCGCCTCTGGCAGGACCGACAGACCGGTCTGCTCTCCCGCACCGCCCTCGAACATGACCTGCAGGATCCGGCACTGCTGGACTCAGCTGGGAATGGCCCACCCTGCCTACTCACCATCGTGACCCTGAGGCTGCTGGAACGCCAACGGGCCTTCCTGCCCGACGGGGAGATCGCCCAGTTGTTCCAGGCGGCCTGCGAGGCCGTGAAGCACCATCCCGGCTCCGGCCCGCGGGTGCGCTGTTATCGGGCCTCGGAGACGCGCCTGGCGGCCATCCTCACCCGTTGCGGCGATCACCCGGGCCTGCAGGTGATGGGGGGCAAGGAGCCGGATCCCGATCAAGACCGGCTGCTGCTGTACGAGCTCCAGAGCAGCGTGAGTGCCGCCATTCAGCGGCAGTTCCAAGGGCTGCTGCGCGACGACGACATCGTGGTTACCGGTCAGCGGCTGCGGCCGGGAACCGAAGGGGCCACCATCCTCCAGAACCATGGCTTCGGGGAGATCTTGGCCGCCGAAGCCGGATCGAGCATCCGCCTGATCGAGGCCAGCGACGCGAGCCAGGTGCGGCAGGCCAGCGCTATCCGCGACGCTCTGCGTCAACTCCGCAGCGAGGATATCGATCTGCACGTGCAGCCCATCCTGCTGCTCGCCAATCCCGGCCAATTCGGCCTTGAAGTGTTGATCCGATTCCGGACGCCGCTGCTGCAGGAACAGCCGACCGGGGAACTGATCCGCATCGCCCATGAACTGGGCATCACCCACCAGATCGACGCCCTGGTGATCGCGCGGGTGGCCGGCCTGCAGAGAAGCCTGGAGGCAACCCCCTTACTGCGCCAGCGAATCGACTACCTCTCAATCAACATCAGCATTGATTCGATTGCCAGCCCCAGTCGTCTCGACCAACTGATCGCTTGTCTGGGCGAACACAAGATCGACAGTTCGCGCATCTGCCTCGAACTCACGGAAACCCCCGGCCGGGGCCAGCACAGGGACAGCGTGAATGACGCCTCGGAACGGCTGATCAAGGAGCTCAACTTCCGGATCCTGATCGATGACTTCGGCTCGGGTCTCTCCAATTACCAGCGCATTTGCGCCGCCTGGTACGACACCATCAAGCTCGACATCGATCTGGTGAAGGGGCTCGGGGATTCCTTCCGCATGCAGCGCTATCTCGGTTCCTTCATCGACACGGTGCATGCCCTCGGTAAAACCGTGGTGGCCGAGGGCGTGGACGACCATGGCGACCTTGCCGCAGCGATCCGGCTGGGCACGGATGGGCTGCAGGGCTACCTGATCGCCCGGCCGATGGAGTGGAAGGCCGTCGCGGGCTTTCTCACCGACTCCCCCTGGAGTTCGGCCGAGGCGATCGAGGCGATGGTGACCAAGCTCCGCTCCTCCGACCGTCTGCTGGAGGCCCCGGCACCGGGCGCTGATGGCAGCGGCGGCGTGCCCCTGGAGCGCTATATCCTCGACAAATGGTTCGAGTTGAGGAGCTTCGAGGAATTCCTGCTGCTGTTCGTGAACGAACTCAAGAGTTGGGGCCTCGACATCCTGAGGCTCTCCCTGGCCTTCCTGCCGGATGATGCTGACATCGATTGCAGTCAATATGTCTGGAATCACAACAAGCCCGGTGAGGTCACCACCCAGCGCATGGACCGCTCCTTTCTCGAGCGCGAGGAGCACCTGGCCAGCCCGCTCCACCACCTTGCCACCAAGGTTAAGATCTTACGCCAGCGGCTGGGCAGCCAGCGGGAGGTGCTGTTCCCATTCCTGTCGAAACTGAAAGAGCAGAACTGCAACGACTATCTCGGTCTGCGGCTCGATTCGCGCGGCATCTCGATCCCGGTACTCACCATCGCCCTTCGGGGTGCGAGCAGCTTCAGCGATGAGCAAATCCAGAGAATCTGCTCGATGAGCAGCCTGCTCAGTCTGCTGTTCTACACCTTCGAGAGTAAGCGGGCCAAACATATGGCCCTGCTCGATCCCCTCACCAACGTGCCCAACCGGCGCAGCTTCGATTCCTTCCTCAGGTCCCAGGTCAACGCCGCCAAGCTGAACAACGACAGCCTTGCCCTGGCCCTGGTCGACATCGACGGTTTCAAGCAGGTGAACGACACCCTCGGCCACGCTTACGGCGATGCCTGGTTGAAGGAGGTGGCCAAGATCCTCAATTCCGACCGGCGCAGCAGCAGCGATGTGGTGGCCCGGCTGGGCGGTGAGGAGTTTGCCCTGATCCTGCCCAAGGTCGACGGCCCCGAGGCCCTGAGGATCTGCGAACGGCTGCGGCAGGCGGTGCTGCATACCCGGGTGCCCGGCCCCGACGGTGGCGAGGGCATGCCCCTCTCGGTGAGCTTCGGGGTGGCGCTGTGGGATCCGGAGGCGTTTCCAGAGTGTGATGGCGACCAGCTGCTGCAACTCGCCGATGACTGCCTGTACGAGGCCAAACGCCAGGGCCGCAACCGGGTGGTGAGTCGGCAGGCCGCCGGCTGACCCCTGGCGCTTCGCTGCCGCAGCCCCCCCCCTGCAACCTGGCCTCGCCCGCCGGATCAAGCCCCCTGCAGCAACCGTCGCCGCACCCGGTCGCTGAGCTCCTCCCCTAGCAGGGTGAGCAGGGCATACACGGCCACCAGGGCCAGCAGTTGGTCCCAGGCGAAGCTGCTGAGGCTCTCCAGCAGTTGGCTGCCCAGGCCTGTGGCCCCCACCATGCCCACCACCACGGTTTCGCGCAGCAGCACATCGGCGCGATAGGCGCCATAGGCGAGATAGGGACGCGCGATCGCCGGATAGCGCCCATAAAGCAGGGCCAGCCGCGGCCCAACGCCACCGCTGGCGAGGGCCTGTTCGTTGGCGGGCGACCCATCGGCCAGGGCCTCGGCCAGCAGGCGGCCCAGGATGCCGGCGTTGTGCAGGCCCATGGCCAGGGCTGCGGTCACCACCCCCGGCTGCAGCAACAGCAGCAGCAGCAGGGCCGTGAGCGGTGGCGGCCAGAGCCGGGCCAGGGCCCAGGAGAGCCGCACCAGCAGGCGAGCCGGCGGCCAGGGGGCGCTCACCAGCAGCTGCAGGGGCGGCAGTCCCACCGCAAGAACCGCCGCCAGCAGGGTCAGGGCCAGGGTGCCGCCGATCAGGGCAGGCCAGGGCAGGGCCAGCAACTGGCCGCCATCAATCCAGCCACTGCCGCCCACACCCTGCAACGGCTGCCAGGCCAGCAGGGCGCGGGGATCCACCCCCAACGCCCAGGCGACCCCGATGCTCAGCGGCAACAGGGCGGCCATGGCCAACACCATCTCCCGGGCCCGCACCCCCACCCCGGCCCGACCCCCGCCGGCCCGGCTCAGCCCGAGCCGGCGGGGCATCAGCCAGCGGCGCCGTAGCCGCCCCAGACCTGTTTCCAGGGCCAGCATCACGGCCAGCAACAACCAGAGCCCCGTCCACAATTCGTGGAACTCCAGCGACTGCAGCGTGAGCTTGAGGTCGGTGCCGAGGCCACCGAGGCCGAACACCCCCAGCAGGGTGGCGCTGCGCAGGGCGCATTCCAGCCGATAGCCGCCGTAGCTGAGCAGCCCCGGCAGCAGCGGCGGGCCTAGGGCGGTGAGCAGGGCCGCCGGGGCCGGAGCGCCAGCGAGCCGCAGGGCATCGAGGCGGCCGGTGTCGAGCCCGTCGAGCAGGTCCGCCACCACCCGGGCCACCAGGGCGCCGAAGGGGATGGCGATCGCCACCACCGCCACCACCGGCTGCAGGCCCACCAGCTGCAGCAGCAGCAGGCCCCAGAGGAGCTCATGGATGGCGCGCGGAATCGCCAGCAGGCGCCTGATCAGTCCCGCCGGCCAGAGCTGGCCCCAGCAGCTCCGCCAGAGCGTGCGGGAGCTGGCCAGCCCCAGCAGCAGGCCCAGCACCAGGCTGGCGGCCCAGCCCAGCAGGGCCATGCCCACGGTGGTGGCCAGGCCGGTGAGGGCCGAACGGAGCACCAGCGGATCGAGCGAGGGCGTGAAGGCTGCAAGGGCGAACTGGCCGAGCAGATCGAGGCCGCCGCCATGGGCCAGAAAGGGCAGGATCGCCAGCAGCGGCAGCAGCACCAGGGAGGGCAGCAGCACCAGCAGGGGGGCGGCCGGCCGCAGCAGGATTCTTCGCCCAGCTCCCCCGTTGTGCCCACTGGCCGCGCCCTGCAGCGCTGGAGCCTCGCCGCCGCCCGTCATTGGTCCGGGGCGGCCCAGAGTGAGCCCGCTCCAGCGGTTGGGGACGGATCATCTGGGGCGCCATCTCTCAAGCCATCCCCCGCCCCATTGCTCTGCCCATCGCTCTGCCCATTGCTCTCCCCATCCGTCTCGCGTTCCATCTCGCGGTCCTCGCCGCGGTACAGCTCCTGCAGCAGGCCCCCCGCCGCCCCCTGGAGGGAGGCCGCGGCGGCATCGACCACCACCCGGCCCGCTCGCAGGCCGATCACCCGATCGAAGCCCGCCAGCAGATCAGGGCGGTGCAGGCTGAGTAGCAGGGCCCGGGGCGGGGTCGCCTCCGCCAGCAACAAGGCCAACAGGGAGGCGGCCAGGCGCGGATCGAGGCTGGCCAGGGGTTCATCGGCCAGCAGCAGGGTGGGGTCCTGGCGCAGCAGGCGGGCGATCGCCACCCGCTGCCGCTGGCCGCCGGAGAGGGCCGCCACCGGTTGGCCCAGCAGCTCCGCGGCCAGATCCACCCGGGCCAGCACCGCGGCGTTGGCGGCGGTGTCGAGGGGCAGCAGGAGGTTGAGCAGGGCCCGGGGCCAGCCCCAGGCCGCCAGCCGGCCGGCATTGAGGTTCTGCTGCACGCTGAGCTCATCGATCAGGCGCAGGTCCTGCCAGAGGGTGCCGATGCGGGCCTGCTGGCGGCGGCGGGCCCGGCGGGAGCGGGCGGGGGGTTCGCCCTGCCAGAGCACCTCTCCGGAACTCGGGGCCAGCAGCCCGTTGGCCACCGTGAGCAGGGTGCTCTTGCCGGCGCCGCTCGGGCCGAGCAGAGCCACCCGCTCGCCGGGCTCGATCACCAGGTTCACCCCCTCCAGCCTCGGCACACCGCCGCGGCCGGCCACACTCACCCGCCGCAACTCCAGCAGCGGCGCCGCGGCCATCAGCGGATCTTGCCGATCTGGCGCCCCACCTGCTCGATGCGGCCATAGGCGGCGGCATCGGCCTCGGTGAACTGCTGCGCCCCGAACAGGGCCAGGATCTGCTTCTGCTGAGGATCGCTGGGCCGCCAGGCCAGGATCGCCGGCTGCAGCTTGCTGGTGAAGCCCTTGCCGAAGCGGGCGTCCAGGTCGCCCTGAGCGATCCAGTGGTAGTCCGGGTAGCCGGGACTCTTCCAGATCGGGATCACCTTCTCGCGGCTGGCCCTGCCGTCGTGGAGGCTGGTGCGCCAGACCTGCTCGTTCACGACACCGGCGTCGTAGGCCCCACTCGACACCAGGGCGATGGTGGTGTCGTGGCTACCGCTGAAGCCGGGGGCGCCGCCCTTGAAATCGCTGAGCTTCACGCCGGCCTGGGAGAGGAACCACTGCGGCATCAGCCGGCCAGAGGTGGAACTTTCCGAGCCGAAGGTGAAGCGCCGGCCCTTGAAAACCACCAGCTCCTTCTGCTGGCTGATCGGCTTGATGCCGCTGCGGGCATTGGCGATGAAGATGCTGTGGAAGTTCACGTCGATGTCGCGCTGGGCGATCACTCGGGCGCCGGGCTTCTGCAGGCGGGCCTGCACGCCGGTGAGACCGCCGAACCACACCAG
>CAMASU010000064.1 GCA_945861105.1 Synechococcus sp. UW140 | reverse complement strand
GGCAAGCTGCGGGCCTGCATCGCCCAGCACCGGGGCAGCGGCACGGTGGCCCTCACCGATGCCGCCGTCTGGCCCAACCACGTCGAAAAGGTGCTGGCCCTGCGGGAAGACTGGGTCGATGGCCAACCCCAGGTGGCGGTGGCCCTCACGGCGGCGCTGCTGCGGGCGGCCGCCATCTGCGACGACCCGGGCCGACGGCCGCTGTTGCTGGAGGTGCTCACCAGCCCCGAGGGGTTCGGCCCTCCGCTGCGGGAGCCCCTGCTCGAGGGTCTCAGCGATGCGGGCTCATCCCCCGACCTGGCCCAGGCCACGGGGCTGCTGCGCTTCAACCGCTACTTCCTCGGCCAGGCCTGCTGGCCTGACCCCGCCGAAGGATTGTGGGTGCTCACCCAGCTGGCCCGCTGGGGCCTGGCCCCGTTGCCCGACCACCGGGATGAACTGCTGGAGCGGGTCTACGGGCGGCGCCTCTTCCTTGAGGCCTGCGAACGGGCCGGCATCCGCGACCAGGAACCGACCCAGCGGGTGGTGACCTTCACCGACGGCGACCGTTTCGACGTCGACGACCCGGCGGGCTATGCCGCCCGCCTGCCCTATTCCCTGGCCCCCCGCCCCCTGGCCCCCCATGCCTGACACCGTGCTGACCCCCACCGGCCGCCGCGTGCGGTTCGAGGCCATCGGCAAGACCTATCCCGGCAGCTCGGCACCGGTGGAGGTGCTGCGCGACATCGACCTCGACGTGGCCGCCGGCGAATTCGTCTGCCTGATCGGCCATTCGGGCTGCGGCAAGTCAACGCTGCTGAACATGCTCTCGGGTTTCGAGACGCCGTCGGCGGGCCGGGTGCTGGTGGAGGGCGAGCCGGTGACGGGCCCCGGTCCCGACCGCATGGTGGTGTTTCAGAACTACGCCCTGCTGCCCTGGAAGACAGCGCTGCAGAACGTGCTGCTGGGGCTGCGGTCCACCCGCCGCGACACCGCCAAGGCGGTGCTGGCCGAAGAAGCGCGGGCCATGCTCGAGACCGTGGGGCTGGGGGAGGCCACCCAGCAGCTGCCCAGTGAACTGTCGGGGGGCATGCGCCAGCGGGTGGCGATCGCCCGGGCCATGGCCATCCAGCCACCGGTGCTGATCCTGGATGAACCCTTCGGTGCCCTCGATCCGATCACCAAGGAGGACCTGCAGGAGGAGCTGCTGGCCCTGTGGCGGCGCCAGCGCTGCACGGTGCTGATGATCACCCACGACATCGACGAGGCCCTGTTTCTGGCCGACCGGGTAGTGATCCTCAGCAACGGACCACGGGCCACCATCGACACGGTGCTCACCGTGCCCTTCGCCCGACCCCGCGACCGCGACGCGCTGCTGCACGACCCGCGCTACGGCCAGCTGCGCAACCAGGCCCTCGACCGGCTGTACGGCAACGAATAAGCCGCGGAAATCCGAAAGAATCACGAGTCCCGAGATCTGCCCTGGTGGCCACCTCCCCCGCCGTGCCCGCCGTGCCCGCCGTGCCCGCCGTGCGCCTGCCCCCCCGTCCGGTCGAGCACCTGCCGATGATGGACTGGCTGCGGGGGCTGGCCTCGCTGGCCGTGGTGTTCTTTCACCTCAACGTCGTCAAGGGCGACGTGAACGACGCCTACACCGGGTTGTGCCAGGTGGGCTGGCTGGGGGTGCCGGTGTTCTTCGCCATCAGCGGCTGGTGCATGGCCGGCCTGAGCGAACGCAGCCAGGGACCGGGTCGGTTTCTGCTGGCGCGGCTGCTGCGACTGCACCCCCCCTATCTGGCGTCGGTGGGGGTGACCCTGGCGGCACTGCTGATCATCAAGCTGACCACCGGTCACAACGACATCACACCCCTGCCATCGAGCCCCGGCGCTGTGCTGGCGACGCTGCTGCTGGCGACCAAACCCGTCACGGCCGTCAAGACCATCAACTGGTCGTACTGGTCACTGCCGGTGGAATTCGGCTTCTACGTGCTCACGAGCCTGGTGCTGGTGCTGAACCAGCGCCGGGGCCGCGGCCCTGGCCAGGCGCTGCTGCTGGTGCTGCTGGTGCTGGGTCTGGTCCTCAACCTGTCGGGCCAGCACCTGATCGCCACCCCCCTGTTCTGGCTGCCCTGGTTTCCCCACTTCGCCCTCGGCTGGATTGCGCAGCAATGGAGCCAGGCACGGTGGGCCCCCCTGCCGGCCGCTCTGACGGCCGTGGTGGCCCTGGCCGGAGCGGCCGTCGGCCAGAACCAGTCGATGGAAGGGGGCCATTACGTGGGCCCTGAAGCGCTGATGGCCACCGTCGCGGCCCTTGCGACGGTCGGGCTGCTGCTGCTGGGCCGGCGCCGGCTGGGGCAGGGGCTGGCGGCCGGGCCGGTGGGGGCGACCCTCACCCACCTGGGGCAGATCTCGTATTCGGTGTACCTGCTGCACGTGCCGATCGGCTGCTACCTGCTGCTGCGCCTGCGCCGGGGACCATGGCTGGAACAGCTGCCGCTGCACATGGCCTACGACGCCATGGTGGTGCTGGTGATTGTGGCGGCCTCGACCCTGTTTCACCGCTGGATCGAGCAACCCTGCCATCGCTGGTCGCGGCGGATCGGCCGTTCGCCGCAGGCGATGGCGGTGGTCAGCGGTGCGCCGGCGGCTGCGGAGGCCGTCGCGGCCGGCCGCTGACCATGTCGTGCACCAGGGCCTGGGCCCGGCGGCTGGCCCGGCGGCTCACCTGGCCACACAGATAGGTCCAGACGAAATGGGCGGCGGCCATGCTGGTGAGTTCGGCATGGTCGTAGGGCGGCGACACCTCCATGCAATCCATGCCCACGAAGGGCAGGTCGGCGAGGGCTTCGAGGATGGTGAGCACCTGGTTGCTGCTCAGACCACCGGGTTCGGGGGTGCCGGTGCCGGGGGCAAAGGCCGGGTCGAGGCAGTCGATGTCGAGGCTGAGATAGAGGGGGGGCTGGCCGGCGGCGGCCCAGCGTTCCCGCACGCTGGTGAGGAGCGGCTCCAGCTGGCTCTCGTTCTCGAGGCCGCGCAGGTCGCGGGCGCTGAAGCTGCGGCCGCCACGGTCGTGGACGTAATCGCTGGCGAGGCGGTGGCCGGAGGAGCGGATGCCGATCTGGGTGAACAGTTCGGGCAGCACCAGGTCTTCCTGCATCGCCTCGTGCACCCAGGTGCCGTGGCCGCTGGGTTCACCGAAGTGGTCGCTCCAGGTGTCGGGGTGGGCGTCGAAGTGCAGCACCGCCAGGGGGCGGCCGAGGGCCGCGCGGTAGGCGCGCAACAGGGGCAGGGTGAGTGAATGGTCGCCGCCGAGCCAGACCATGTGATGGCTGGCCAGCAGGGGCTGCAGCAGGTCGGGCAGGGCCGCCTGCACGGCCTCCAGGCAGGTGTTGGGCAGGGGCAGATCGCCGGCATCCCCCAGCTGGCCATCAAGACCGATCTGGAAGTAGGGGTGGATGCCATCGCAGAGCATGTGGCTCGCCTGGCGGATGCTGCGGGGGGCGAGGCGGGCGCCGGGACGGTTGGTGACCCCGCCATCCCAGGGCAGGCCGGCCACGGCGAAGGGCAGGCCCGGCCGCAGGGGTTCACAGCGCAGAAAAGTGCTCTGGGACTCGAAAGGAAATCCGCCCATGGTTGTGGGGCCTTATCGAATCGTTGAAGAGAATCTAAAGGACCCGACGGGGGCGTGAATTAACGTTCTCAGGCAGATATTTGGCAGCCCTGATTGTCAGGCCCCTGATCCAGGGGCTGCAGCCGCACGGCGGCGCCCTTGAGCTCGGGCTGGCGCGAACGGGGGCAGCAGAGATCGTGCATCAGCCGGTTCGCCTCGCACGGGTTGGGTTGCGCCGCCCCCCAGTGCATCGGCAGAAACACCGTGCCCTGGCGGATCCCGTCGCTCACCAGCACCCGCGCCGCGATCGTGGCCCGCCGGGAACCCACCTCGGCCCAGCCGCCATCGACCAGCCCTGCGGCGGCGGCATCAGCGGGATGGACCTCCAGCCGCGCCTCGGGATGGTCGTGGCGCAGGCGTTCGACCCGGCCGGTGCGGGTCATGGTGTGCCAGTGGCCCAGGTAGCGGCCCACCGTCAGCACCAGCGGGTAGTCGTTGCAGGGGGGTTCGGCGGCTCCGCCGGGGGGGTCGGCCCAGAAGCGGGCGCGGCCGTCGGCGGTGGCGAAGCGGTGGTCGGTGTAGAGGCGGCCCCGGCCGGCCCCCGGGGCGGTCCCGACGGGGAACGGCCACTGCTGCGGCCCATGGGCGGCCAGCAGCTCGTGGCTGAGGCCGGCCATGTCGCAGGGGCGACCGGCGGTGATGGCGACAAATTCGGCATGGATGGCGGCGGCCCCCGCCGGGCCGTCGGGATAGGCGAAGGCCTCGGCGAAGCCCAGCCGCCGGCCGAGGTCGGCAATGATCGCCCAGTCGGCCCGCGCCTCCCCCGGCGGCGTCCGAAAGGCCGGACAAAGGGTCACGCGCCGTTCGGAATTGGTCATCACCCCCGCCTTTTCGCTCCACTGGGCCGCCGGCAGCACCAGGTGGGCCACGGCCTCGGTTTCGGTGCCGGCATAGGCCTCGCTCAGCACCACCAGCGGGCAGCGCTCCACCGCCTGCCGCACCCGGTCAAGCCAGGGCAGGCTCACCAGCGGGTTGGTGGCCGCCACCCACCAGAGGCCCAGCTCCCCCCGTTCCATGGCCAGCACCTGCTCCCAGACGCTGCGGCCCGGTTGCGGCTGGATCGCTCCGCTCGCCAGGCCCCAGTGGCGCTCGAGGTCGGCCCGATGCTGCGGATCAGCGATGGACCGGTACCCCGGCAACAGCTGGGAGAGGCCGCCGGCTTCCCGGCCGCCCATGGCGTTGGGCTGGCCCGTGAGGGAAAAGGGCCCGGCACCGGGCTTGCCGATCTGGCCGGTGAGCAGATGCAGGTTGATGATGCCGCTGACGGTGGCGGTGCCTTCTGCCGACTGGTTCACGCCCATCGACCAGGCGCTCAGCACCCGCTGGCCCTCGCCCCAGATCGCAGCGGCGGCCAGGAGGTCGGCTTCGGCGACGCCACTGGCCTCAGCGGCGCGGGCCGGCGACCAGGCTTCGGCCAGGGTCGTCCAGGCCTCGATGCCATGGGTGTGGGCCGCGATGAAGGAGCGATCGACGGCCCCGTTCTGCAGCAGCCGGTGGCCGAGGCCGAGCAGCAGGGCCAGGTCGCTGCCTGGCCGCAGGGCCAGGTGCAGATCAGCCGCCGCGGCGGTGGCGGTGCGGCGTGGATCGATGACGATCAGGCGACAGGCATCGGGATCGCGGCGGCGGCGCTTGAGCAATCGCTGCCACAGCACCGGATGGCATTCGGCGGTGTTGGTGCCGATCAGCACCACCACATCGGCCAGGTCAAGGTCGTCGTAGCAGCAGGGTGGACCGTCGGCGCCGAGGCTGTGGGCATAGCCGCTCACGGCCGAGCTCATGCACAGCCGTGAATTGGCATCGAAGTGGTTGCAGCCCAGAAAGCCCTTGAACAGCTTCTGGGCCAGGTAATAGTCCTCGCTGAGAAACTGGCCCGAGCCATACATCGCCAGCCCGTCGGGGCCACGGGTTGCCAGGGTGCTGCGGATGCCGTCGGCCAGGCGCTGCATCGCCTCATCCCACGACACCGGCTGCAGGGGCTGGCGGCGGTCGGCCCGCCAGAGGGGGGTGGTGAGGCGACCACCGTGGAGCGTGGCGCCGACGGTGGCCCCCTTGACGCAAACCTGCCCCAGGGAGGACGGGTGGTGGCGGTCACCGCGGGCGACCCAGACGGGCTCTGGGGCGGCGGGGGCCGGCGGTCGCAGCTCGAGGCCGCAGCCCACACCGCAGTAGGGGCACTGGGCCCGGGCGGCGGTGGCGGCAGGGCCCACGGATGACGGCGGCAACGGCAGGGCCATTGGACCAAGGCGCCGGGACCTGGTCTGGTGACTGTTGTTACGAAAACGCGGTGGTGGCCTGCTCCGCATGAACAGATTTAGACTGCTTCTGAGAGTGCTCATGGCGGGCCTGGCCCGAACTGCCCATGCCCGGTCCTTTTCTGTCCACCGCCGGCCTCAGCCCCGAGCAGCTGGCGGCTGCCCTGGTGGACCCCAACGGCGGCGTGGCCGTGGAGGCCGGCAGCGTGCAGGTGAGGGCCTCGGCGGCCTCGGCGATGAGCCTCTACGACGGCAGCCTAGCGCCCCTGGGCATCGGCGCCGGGCTGCTGATCACCTCCGGCACCACCCCCGGCACCGGCAACACCGTGGGCTGGTTCGGCCAGAGCAATGCCGGCACGAGCGGCTGGCAGAACGGAGACGCCGACATCAACGCCGTCGTCAACACCGTCTTTCACACCACCTCGTACGACGCCAGCGCCCTGTCGTTCGCGTTCCGTATCACCGATCCCACCGCCACATCGATCAGCTTCGATCTGGTGTTCGGCTCGGATGAATACCCCGAATGGGTGGACCTGTTCGTCGACACCGCCATCGTGATGGTCAACGGGGTGAACCACGCCCTGTTCGAGCGCAACCCCAACCGGCCGCTCACCGTCATCTCGCCCAACCTGGCGGCCGGCTACTTCCAGAACAACGCCGGCAATGCCCTGCCGATCGAATACGACGGCGTCAGCCGGGTGCTGCGCATCGTGGCGCCGATCCTTGGCGGCGGCGCCCTGAACACGATCAAGATCGCCGTCGCCGACACCGGCGACCACATCTATGACAGCGGTCTGTTCATCTCGGGGCTCAGGGCCGGCACCACCCCGGGCCAGGGCCTGGTGACCCGGCCCACCACCCCCTGCACCGACAGCAGCGATTACGTGGCCGGGGGCCTCAGTGGCGAATCGTTCGATCTGCTCGGCGGTGATGACCACTGCTTCTCAGGCGGCGGCAGCGACCTGATCGACGGCGGCAGCGGCAACGACACGATCGATGGCGGCAGCGGCGACGACTACCTCAAGGGAGGGGATGGCAGCGACAGCCTGATCGGTGGCACTGGCTACGACACCGCCGTGTACACGGGGTCCAGCGGTTCGTATCAGATCAGTGTCGATTCCATCAGCGGCGCCTGCAGTGTCACCGATCTGGTGAGCGGCAGCAGCGATCAGCTGCTGGGCATCGAATCGGTCAGCTTCGACGATGGGTTGATCAACCTCGGCGGCACGGGCACCGGCCCGGTGGTGCCGCCATCGCCACCGCCGCTGGTCAACGCGGCCGGCGTGCTGGTGGTGACCGGCATCGGCGCCTATGGCGAGGTGCTCACCGCCGAGCTGAGCGATGCCGACGGCATCAGCGGCAGCATCAGCTGGAGCTGGGAATCCAAGGCCCAGGGCAGCAGCAGCTGGCAGACGATCAGCGGCGCCAGCGGTGCCACCTTCACGGTGACCGCCAACGAGGCCGGCGGGTCCGTGCGCGCCCGCGCCCAGTACACCGATGACAAAGGTGCCCTCAGCCAGCCGGTGAGCAGCGCCAAGAAGATCCAGGAATTCGAGACCGGCGACGGCATCCTCAACCTGATGCAGCTGCAGGCCCCCGCCGGGGCCGGCGTGGTGACGCCGCTCACCACCGTGCTCAGCCGCCTGCTCGATCTGGGCCTCACCCCCGCCCAGGCGGGGCTCACCCTCAGCACGGTGCTGGGCCTGCCCATCGGCGTGAAGCTGCACACCTACAACGCTCTGCAGGTGCTGCAGAACCCCGCCACCGCCGCCGATCCGGTGGCCCTGCTGGTGGAGGCGATCACCCTGCAGCTGGGCATCATCGGCTCGGCCGCCAACGACGACACCGGCGGCACCATGGCCCTGGGCATCATCAAGGCCGCCGAACAGGGCCAGACGCTCGACCTCGGCCTGGCCACCGATGTGGCCGATCTGCTGGGCATCACCATGCCGCCGGTGGGGGTGCCGGCCCTGGTGGCCGAGATCGTCTACAGCACCGCCTCGATGGGGTCGGAGGCCGACGGCGGCACCTGGGAGGGCATGAACGCCATCTGGCTCGATTTCCTCGACGTGCACCAGGGCGTTGTGGCCCCGACCATCGCGGCGCTCACGATCGACCAGAACGTGGCACCGATCGGCTACGCCACCGCCGCCCTTCCCTCGGCCGTCCGCGACGTTCCCTATGCCATCAGCGCCGGTCAGCTGCTGCAGGGCTTCAGCGACGACGACCTCGATCCCCTCAGCGTCAGCGGCCTGACCGCCAGCGGCGGCGGCCAGATCGTGGCCCAGCCCGATGGCAGCTGGCTGTTCGTGCCCGATGCGGGGTTCATCGGTCCGGTGGAGCTGAGTTATACGGTCGACGACGGCCACGGCCTGAGCATCGGCGGCCAGCTGCTGCTCGTGGTCAAGCCCCCCAACAGCCCCGGCACCGGTTCGGTGGTGATCGGCGCCGGTGC
>CAMASU010000063.1 GCA_945861105.1 Synechococcus sp. UW140 | reverse complement strand
CAGTTGGTGCTGAGCCCCCCCTGGAACAGCACCACGGCAACGGCCACCTGGGCCAGCTCGTCGGCCCTCTCGTAACTCATCAGGGTCGGCGGAGGGCCGGCGAAGCTGGCGGGGTCGTTGTTGACCAGCAACCCCAGCAGCAGCACCAGCAGCACCCCGGGCTGGCGCAGGCGGCCCGCCAGACGGTCGAGGAAGACCGAGACGATCAGCAGGCCTCCGAAGACCGTGAGGTAGAGAGCCAGGGGCAGTTCCACCACGCGACCGCCGGGTGTACGGACCCCCTAGCCTGCCTGCACGTGCAACATCCGACGATGGCGGACGCCTGGAAGAAGGGAGCCCTGGTGCGGGTCAACGCCGCCGCCTGGAGCGGCAGCCTCGAGGCGCGGGCCAGCGCCCCCGAAGCTCCGGCCTATCTGCTGGAGGGTCCAGCCGAGATCCTGGCCATCAACGGCGACCACGCCCTGCTGCGCTACCGCCGACCGGTGCCCGATGTCTGGCTGCGCCTCGATCAGCTGGAGGGCTGGTCTGGCAGCTGAGCCTGCAGGCGATGCCGCTGGCGGATGGCCTCCCGGATCATCTCCCGACCATCGCGCAGATAGTCATCCACGTAGCCGGCGGTGTAGCGCTCCAGCTCGCTGATGGCGTCCTGTACCGCCGCCAGGCACTGATAGAGCGCCAGGCCGATGGCCTGCAGACTCGTGGGGCAGGGCTGCGAGCGAAACAGGGCCTCCCCACGGTCAAGGCGCTCGCGGCAGCCCTCCAGGTAACTGCAGAAGCCGGCCATCAGCCTGTCGTCGTAGGGATCGGCGGCCAGGGCCTGCAACTGAGCAGCGAAGGGGTCGAGCACCGACCCCAGCAACCGGTCCAGGGGGCCGTAGACCAGGGCCAGCCACTGGACCAGGGCCGCATCGGCGGCGGCCCCGCGACCGCGGGGGGGAGCTGGCGCCGATGCGCCACGACCAAGGCCGGCCGAACGGCTGCTGTCGTAACGACGGCGGGCCTCCTGATCCCCCAGCACCTCCCAGGCGGCATTGAGGGCGACGATGCGGCCATCGTCACCACCGGCGTCGGGGTGATGCTGCTTGACCAGGCGCCGGTAGGCGGCCTTGATCTCGGCGGCGCTGGCGCCGGGCGACACCCCCAGCACGCTGTAGGGATCCGCCACGCCTAGGGGTCAGCCGACAGGAACATCGGCGTGCTCAGGTAGCGCTCCCCGAAGCTGGCCAGCACGACGACGATGAGCTTGCCCGCCATCTCGGGCCGACGGCCCAGCTGCACGGCCGCGGCCATGGTGGCGCCGCTGCTGACACCACTCAGAAGGCCTTCCTCCCGCCCCAGCCGCCGGCCCATGGCCATGGCTTCCGCATCGCTGACGGCGATCACCTCATCGATGAGCGCAGCGTCGTAGTTGTCGGGCACGAAACCGGCCCCGATGCCCTGGATGCGGTGGGGGCCCGGGGAGCCGCCGCCGAGCACCGGGCTGGCGCTGGGCTCGACCGCCACGGCCCGGAAGCCGGGCCGCCGCTGCTTGAGCACCCGGGCACAGCCGGTGATGGTGCCGCCGGTGCCCACACCGGCGACCAGGGCATCGATGGCCCCGTCGGTGTCGGCCCAGAGCTCTTCCGCCGTGGTGGCGGCGTGGATGGCCGGATTGGCGGGGTTGGCGAACTGCTGCAGCAAGAAGGCATTGGACAGCGAAGCGAGCAGCTCGTTGGCCCGGGCGATGGCCCCCTTCATGCCTTCAGCGCCAGGGGTGAGCTCGAGCTCGGCGCCATAGGCCCGCAGCATCGCCCGCCGTTCCTGGCTCATGGTGTCGGGCATGGTCAGGATGAGCCGATAGCCACGGGCGGCCGCCACCATTGCCAGGGCGATGCCGGTGTTGCCGCTGGTGGGCTCCACCAGCACCGTGCGATCGGGGGCGATGCGACCGGCCGCTTCGGCCTCGCTGATCATCGCCACGCCGATGCGGTCCTTCACCGAAGCGGTGGGATTGAAGCTTTCGAGCTTGGCCACCAGCACCGCACCGCACCCCTCGGCCTGGGGGATCCGGTTCAGGCGCACCAGGGGGGTGCGGCCCACAAGGGCGGTGATGTCAGGGGCGATGGGCATCGCTGCGGGGCCGTTCGGTCGGTCTGGCTCCATTGTGGTCGGCGATGTGCTGCCGCAACCGCGCCGTCACCTCAGCGATGACGGGCTGCCAGCAACCGGTGGCCGGCTGACGGAACAGTTCGACCGACGGGTACCAGGGCATCGTGGACCCGGCGATGCCGTAGCGCCATTCGGCCAGGCGGGGCAGTAGCACCCAGGCCGGGGTCGCGACGGCGCCCGCCAGATGCAGGGCCGTCTGCTGCACGCAGATGACCAGGTCGAGGGCCTGGGTGAGGGCAGCGGTGGCCAGCAGGTCGTCACCGACACCGGCAAAGGTCTTCAGGCGCACCCCGGTGCGGGCCTCGAACGCCATCCGTTCGGCCGGGTCATGGCGGTGCTGCAGATTCACCCAGCTGACCCCGGGGAGCCGAAGCAGCGGTTCCAGCGCGTCGAGGGGCAGGGAACGCCGCCGCCGGGCCGCAAGGCTGCCGCCCCCCTGCCAGGCCAGGCCGACCCGCAGTCCGGCGGGAAGGTCCCGGAGCCGATCCCGCCAGAGGCTCTGCTCCGGGGGGGGGATGTGTAGATACGGCGTGGCGCCGGCGAAGCGGTCGCGGTGCTGGCGGTAGTGCTGGCCCAGGCTGCCCAGGCTGCCGGCGGCCTCGACGGCGGCCAGGGCGTCGCCGTCGAGGCGGTCGACCACCCGCGCCGTGGGGAACGAAGCCGCCAGCAGGGGCACCAGCCGCGGCGGCAGCAGCAGCGTCACCGCCGCGGCATCGGCCAGCAGGTCGGGCAGCATCGAGGCAAACAAAATGATGTCGCCGACCCCCTGTTCGCCGTACAGCAGCAGCCGGCGACCCGCCGGTGGGACCTCAAGGCCGAAGCAGGGGAAACCGGGCGGGATGATCTGGGCCCTGAAGGCCCCGAAGCGTCGCTCCTCATACAGTGACCAACCCTGCGGCCAGCGCTCCGCCGCGAGCAGGGATCGCCCCACGGTCCAGGCGGCTTCGGGGTCGTTCTGCCAGAGCGGGCCATGGCGCTGCGCCAGCTCCGCCCGCTCGGCAGCGGGCAGCCGTTCCAACAGGTCGCGAACGATCGGCCAGGCTTCGACCGGGTCAGCGACTGACTGCAGGCAAGCGCGCAGCCCGGCGATGGCGGCGGCCTCCTGCCCTGTGAGCCAGGCAAGCCGGGCCTGGCCAAGGGGGTCGAGGGGGTGACCCCACGACTGCAGCCGTTCCGCATCCTGCAGATCCCAGGCCAGGTCCAGCAGGGTCTGCCGCACCACCGGCTCGTGGGGCCAGCGGGCCCACAGATGGTCGGCCCAGGCCAGGGTGGCTTCGGCCTGGAGGGTGTCCTGCAGCAGGGTCAACCAGACCAGTGCCATCGGCAGCCGATCCAGAAACGGCTCCAGGCGGGGAGCCAGGGAGGGCAGCACGGCCCCCTCCCCCCTGCGCCGCTGCACCGCCACCAGCAGGGCCAGCAGCTCGGGATCGTCGCCATGGTCACGGGTGACACGCTCCAGGCAGGCTTCTGCGGCATCAAGCCGTTCGAGGCTGAGGTTGCAGTGGGCCAGGGCCAACCCGAACCGTGCCGGCGGCGGCAACGGCAGGCGAGGAAACAACGCGAGCAGCTCGGCTTCGGCCTCGGCGGCACGGCCGAGGGCACAGAGGGTCCGGGCCCGGTCGAGGGGATCATCACCGACGGGGCTGGCGGGCATCACGGTGGTGGACCTCAGTCAGACGCTGACACCCTGCCACGGGGATCCATGAAAAAACCCCCTCCCGAAGGAGGGGGTCAGGGGGGACAGGGGGAGCAACTGCAGAGCAGCGTCCGCTATCCCAGAGGTGGAGATCAGAACTTGAATTCGCTCTTGATCACGCCGCCCCAGGCAGCACCGCCACCGATGCCATCCGAGTTCTTGGTACCCGAGATGTAGAACACACCAGGGGTGACGCTGATGTTGTCGGTGACCTGGAACTGGTACCAGGTTTCCAGAGCGGTGGGCATGCCACCGTCGCTGTTCCAGCCAGAGGCGTTGGACACGACGGAGGGCACACCACCGATGGCGAAGCCGGCGCTGTTGCCCTTCAGGAACACGTCCTTGAAGTTCAGAGCAACCATCCAGCTGTTCATGACGGCGGCGTCGCCGGCATCGGCCATCTTCACGCCCAGCACGCTGCTGTCGTAGCGGGCATTGACGCTGGCATGACCGTAGGCACCAGTGATGCTGAAGTTCTTATCCCACTGGTAGGCCAGGGTGAAGCCGAACTGGTTCGACTCGTTGAGGTTGGCGTACAGGAAGGGATTCAGAGCCAGCTGGGTACCCACTTCACCCATGGAGTTCTGGCCACGCTCGTAGGCGTAGTTGGCCGAGAACAGCCACTTCTTGTCGTCGCTCTGCCAGGCGAGCTGGACGGGCAGACGGAAGCGGGTGTCACCACCGAACCAACCCAGGGTCTGGGAATTGGTGGTGTCGGGAGCCGCAGCATCGGCCTCACGGGTGAGGTAACCGATACCGAAGCTGACGCCCTTCATGCCGAAGCCCTTGTCACCCAGCTGACCCAGGCTCAGACCGGCACCAGCGCCGGTGTAGGAGGGGAACACACCGGCCGAGCTGTTGAAGAACTCCAGCAGCGCGTCCTTGGTGTAGTAGGTGCCGCGGGTGGGCAGCACGGCCTCCTGGGGCAGACGGGTACCGACGGAAGCAACGGCATAGTTGCTGATCGGGAAGCGGTAGAAGAGTTTGTCAACGAAGACACCCTGCTTCTCCATGCCAGGCCAGGCAACGGTGGAACCGTCGTAGGCCAGACGGGCAGCGGGGAAGGCAGCACGATCACCGAAACCGTAGATGGTGTTGGTGCGCAGGCGGAACTGCAGCTGATCCTTGCCGGTGAAGCTGGTGTCGAAGTTCAGATACGCGTCGTGGGCGAACGTGAAGGCGTTCTTGTCAGCGACGTAGTTCTTGTTGGTCTTGTAAGCAGCCAGGTTACGGACGAACTTCTCAGCAGCATTCTGCACATAACCGACTTCACGCTGGCCTTCGCCCAGGGAGCCGTATTCCGCCATCAGGTAGTTGATGACGTTGTTGTACACGAAGCTGTTGTTGACGAAGCCACCGGGGGCGACCACGTAACCGGCACCGTTACCGGAGAGGTTGCCGTTGGCAAGACCGCTGGAACCGGACTGGCCGGTGGGGTTGGCGGCGCTGGTGTAAACGCGGGTGGCGGCAGTACCGAGCACGATCGGGTCAGCCACACCGGCGGGCTTGACACGCACGTTCTGGGCACGATCGGCACCAGTACCAGTGGAGCCCACCGGAGTGCCGAAGGCATATTGCTTGACCTGACGCGAGGCGTTGGCCAGGCTCACCAGGGCCTTCATGTCCTTGGTGTCAAGGAGAATGTTGGCCGAGTCGTAGTTGCTGCTGTTGGACCCGGAGGTCTGCATGCGCAGCACGGTGTCGTTGCCGTAGCGGTCGGTCGTGGAAATGGCACCGCCCTTGAGGGGGGTGTTGACGGCCGTACCAGGCTTGAGGAACTGGGTCTGGGCGGTCACCGAGGAGCTGCCGCCGTAGGGGCGCACCAGGGTCTGGTAGCCGTCCTTGGTGTACAGCGAAGCGCGGATGCGGTTGGCCTGGTAGGGGATCACCTGGGCGCCGGCGCTGGTCGACTTGCTGGGGATGGTGGGGACCAGCAGTTCGCCGTTGGCGGCGGTGGAGGCACCGGCGAGGTTGCCGGAGGGAACAGTCGCGCCAGGGGTGGCGGTGGTGCCGGCAAAGCCGTTGGCATTCACGCTGGGGTTGGAGTTACCCGGGGTGAAGGCCGACCAGGTGGAGCTGAAGGCCAGCTGACGGGCCTGGCGCTTGGTGATGTTGGGATTGAAGGTGGCCGAGGTACCGGCTGGGGTGGTGGTACCAACGATGTTCTGGGCGTTAGCTGCACCACCACCGAGGTAGTAGTAGTAGGCCTCACCCTGGCTCTTGGGATCGCCGATCAGATTGACCGAACGGTTCTGAATACCGCCGGTGGAACCGTCATAGACGCGATGGCCGTAGAGGGCGGCAGCTCTGCGCAGAGCGGAGCCCTGGCCGTAGGTGGAATAACCATCGGCGCGGTAGACATCGCCCATCACGAAGCGAACGACGCCGTTCAGCTTGGTGGTGGTGGAGAACTGGGTGGCTTCGAGCTCACCCACGCGGGCCTCGAGGCCATCCACGCGGGCCTTGACGATGGCGAGTTCCTTCTCGAACTCCTTCATCAGGCGACGCAGCTCGTCGGTGATCTCGGTCACGCGATCGAGGCAGGCGTTGAGCAGGGCCGCCGCTTCATAGCGGGTCATGGCCTGCTTGCCCTTGAAGGTGCCGTTGGGGTAGCCGGCGACGCATCCGTAACGCTCAACCAGGTTCGACAGAGCCTGGTAGGCCCAGTCGGTGGGCTGAACGTCGGAGAACTGGGTGATGCTGGTGACCTGCTCGCTGGAAGCGGCGTACTTGTTCACGCCGTCCATGTTGAGGTCCGCGGCCATGGCGCCCAGGGGGGCGACGAGGCCGAGGGCCGCAGGCGCCAGCAGCAGCTGCTGGAACAGTTTCATGGGGTCCTCACACCAAAAAGAGGAAGGGAACTGGTTTGCCATGAACAGACACGAAGTCCATCCAGACACCTCAGCCCTCGGAGATTACCCACGGGGCCAGTCAATGCCGGCATGGCGGGACACATCACAGCCAGATCAGGAGCTGTCACCCGATCAGCGAGACTCACTGGTCCTACTTAGGACCAAAAAAAGGAGGGGCGAGTGCCCCTCCGCAGGAGTTGTCTGACCAGAGAATCAGAACAGGAAGGTGGTCTTCAGCACACCGCCGACGGCGTTGTTGCTGCCGAGACCCGAGGGGTTCTCGATGAAGAAGAACGCCGGGGTGACGCTCACGTTGTCGGTGACCTGGAACTTGTACCAGATCTCCCAGGCGAAGGTCGATTCGTCGGTGCCGAGGAATCCCTTGTTGCTGGTGATGTAGGTGGGCTGACCGACGGCGGTGCCGAAGGTGTTGCCCTTGATGATGGCATCACCCCACATCAGACCCACGTACCAGGACGAGCTGGTGGCGGTGTCGGAACCACCGTTGGTCTTGACGCCCCAGATGGAGCTCGAGTCGGTGGCGATGTAGTTGTTGATGCCCCAGCCGGCGCTGATCGACGGGAGGAAACCGCTCGGGAAGACCGAGTTCAGAGTCTTGCCGATGAAGGGGGTGTCGATCAGACCCCAGTAGCCGCTGATGGCCACCGAGTTGACGTCGTAGTTGGTCAGACCACCGAAGGGGTTGCCGGCCAGGGGGGTACCGACGGGGATGTAGCCGTAGGCACCGTTCTGGCTGCGGGAGTAGGCCGCAGTCAGGTTCCAGGTGTCGGTGGTGTAAGCCAGCTGGACGGTGCCGGTGGACGCCGAGTTATCGGTGGCCACACCGCCGATGGCGCTGTCGGTGAAGCGGCCGTTGGCGGCCACGTAGTTGGCACTGAGGCTCAGACCGTCGGCCTTCCACCAGATACCGGCACCAGCACCCAGGTTGAGGGTGTAGGTCCCGGGCGAACCGGCGTAGGTGAAGAAGTCGAGGATGGTGTCAGCCGGGTACTGGCTGGGCCAGACGGCCAGCATGTCGTCCTGACGGACCCGGGGGCCGGCGGTGACGGTGAAGTTGCTGCCGACGGGGAACTGATAGAAGATCCGGTCGACACCGACGGTGTTGAAGCCGCCGAGACCTTCTTCGAAGGCCACCTCAGCACCGGTGGCGGGGAAGGGGGAGCCTGCCCAGGTGGTGCCGGCGAAGTTACCCATCCGCAGGCGGGTGCGCAGCAGGTCCTTGCCGGTGAAGCTGGTGTCGAGGGCCAGCCGCACGTCGTAGTTGAAGCTCACGGCTTCACCCAGAGTCACATCACCGCGGTAGAGGTCGCGGAGGAACTTGCGGGCAGCGGTCTTGACGGGCTTGGAATTGGCCTGGGCACCGCTCAGCGAGCCGTATTCCGCGATCGCCAGGTTGAAGGGATCGTAGTAAGCGTTGGTGTTGGTGAAGTAACCACCAGCAGCCACGGTGTAGGGGTTGGCCTCGATGTCACGGCTGTAACGGATCATCGGAGCGCCCTTGGCCAGGCGAGCCTTGTTGCCGAGGCTGACCAGGTTGGCCAGGTCGTTGTTGTCCATGGCGAAACCGCCGATGGAGATGGGAGCGGTGGTGAAGCCCTGGCGCTCGGCCCTGGCATTGACGACGCCGTAATCAAGAACGGCACCATTGGCAAGG